>CAZOSF010000009.1:29275-51097 GCA_964582415.1 uncultured Alteromonas sp. | reverse complement strand
ACAGTGAGCATTAGCACCATAGCAAGTAGGCTAGTTTTTAAAGTTCTCATAAGTCGGGGGCATCAATTTGGGGCTTGATGTTAGGTCAAAGATAGAAAAAAAAACGTACCAAACAACACTTTATCGATTTTTTTATGCACTTTATCGATATTATTGATTTGTTTTGTATGAATTTTCCAAAACTGAATTTTTATGAAAACCCCTGAGAAAACAGCATTTTATGCTATATTCAAGGCATCCAAAAACGAATTTGAAGCATGGTTAAAATTTTAACACTTTTTAGCGCACTTTTTTTATGCGTTTCTTGTCAAAACACTACAAATTCTTCAGAATCTTCACCTATTAATGAACAGTTAAGAGACACAAAACCCGACCTGCCGACATTCGGCATCGTGATTCATGGTGGTGCCGGAACCATATTAAAGGAGAACATGACAGACTCTTTGGAGAAGGCCTTCAAAGTGAAATTGGAAGAAGCCATTGGAAAAGGGCATGCTATTTTAGAAGCGGGCGGAACGGCTTTGGATGCCGTAAAGGCATCCATCACTGTGATGGAAGACTCCCCTTTGTTCAATGCGGGGAGAGGGGCTGTTTTCACCCACGAGGAAACCAACGAATTGGATGCCTCCATCATGGACGGTGCTACTTTGAATGCAGGTGCTGTTGCTGGGGTGACCCATGTTAGAAATCCGATTCTTCTGGCAGAAGAGGTCATGCTAAACAGCGACCATGTCATGCTCGCCGGGAAAGGTGCCGAAGAATTTGCAAAGACCCGAGGTATTGACCTAGTAGATCCCGCTTATTTTTACACCGAGGGGCGCTATCAATCCTTGTTAAGAGCTAAGGAAAAAGAAAAAATTGAATTGGACCATGACGCCAAAACCGCTTCCTTCGATCCCTATGCCAAAGACTATAAGTTTGGAACGGTTGGATGTGTTGCCTTGGATAAAAATGGAAATTTGGCTGCTGGCACTTCCACAGGAGGTATGACCAACAAGCGGTGGAATCGAATTGGAGATGCTCCCATCATCGGTGCTGGCACCTACGCCAACAATGCTACCTGTGCCGTTTCCTCAACGGGCTGGGGAGAGTACTTTATTCGCGCCATGGTCGCGCATGATATTTCGGCGCTAATGGATTATAAGGGGCTTACTCTCGAGGCCGCTGCGAAAGAAGTGATTCAAAAGAAAGTTCCTGAACTGGGAGGCGATGGCGGTATCGTGGCTATAGACAAGGACGGTAATGTCTCCATGGAATTTAATACCGCAGGCATGTATCGGGCCCACATGAATGCTGCTGGCGATTTATATATTGGTATTTACAGAGAATGAAACCCCCGTATTACGCTGTTATATTTACAAATTATCAGACCGATCAATTGGAAGGGTATGATGAAATGGCCCAAAAAATGGTTGACCTGGCCAAAAAACAACCCGGCTATCTCGGGGTAGATTCTGCCCGAAATGAATTGGGGATAACCATTAGCTACTGGGAATCCATGGAAGCGATAGCCCATTGGAAAGCTAATTTAGACCATTTGAAAGCGCAAGAGCTAGGGAAATCCAAATGGTATGATTCTTATACCGTTCGAATTTGTAAAGTGGAAAAGGAGTACCATTTTAATTCGAAGAACCATTAAGATCAAACGGGTGAAGATTTACAAATTCCATCGTGTTTGTTAACAAAAAATGGGGAATGCAAGCATCAACTATTGTTGTGATACCAAAGAAATACTAACTTAGCCTACTCATTTTTAACCTTTCAAAAAAACACCTATGAGCAACGAGAAAGAAGCTAAATTGAAAGCATTGAAGCTTACGCTGGACAAGCTGGATAAAACCTACGGAAAAGGAACTGTGATGAAGATGGGCGATTCGGCCGTCACTGAAGTGGAAGTGATCCCAACGGGCTCACTAGGCTTAGACATTGCACTAGGTGTTGGTGGTTATCCGAAAGGCAGGATTATCGAAATCTACGGTCCAGAATCTTCGGGTAAAACGACCTTAACCCTCCATGCCATAGCAGAAGCCCAAAAGCAGGGAGGTATTGCTGCCTTTATTGACGCAGAACATGCCTTCGATAGACACTATGCGGAAAAACTTGGGGTAGACATTGAAAACCTCATCATCTCTCAACCGGACAATGGCGAACAGGCCCTGGAAATTGCCGATAACTTGATTCGAAGTGGCGCCATCGATATTATCATCATCGACTCGGTAGCTGCCCTTACCCCGAAAAGTGAAATTGAAGGGGAAATGGGCGACAGTAAAATGGGGTTGCACGCCCGTTTGATGTCGCAAGCCTTGCGTAAACTCACGGCTTCTATCAGCAAGACCAACTGTACCGTGGTTTTCATTAACCAATTGCGGGAAAAAATTGGGGTAATGTTCGGAAATCCGGAAACCACAACAGGAGGAAACGCCTTAAAGTTCTATGCATCTGTTCGTTTGGACATTCGTCGATCTACTCAAATTAAAGATTCCAATAGCAATGCCGTTGGAAATAAAACCCGCGTGAAAATCGTTAAAAACAAGGTAGCTCCTCCTTTTAAAACTGCCGAATTCGATATCATGTTTGGTGAAGGCATCTCTAAAGTAGGTGAGGTTATCGATCTAGGTGTTGATTTTGACATCATTAAAAAGAGTGGCTCTTGGTTTAGTTATGACGACACCAAATTGGGGCAGGGAAGAGATGCAGTCAAAACCCTATTGTTAGACAATCCAGAATTGATGGAAGAACTGGAGCACAAAATTAAAGAAGCCATCGCCGCCATTTCTTCCTAATTTGCATACCTCACGCAACCTACCAACAAAGAAGGTATCTAATGAGTGTAAAGCTCAATGCGAAGAGGTTGCCTACACCATGTAGATAAACACGTAGCTTATTGACTTTACAGGAGCTCATACAAGGTTGTAAAAAACAGGAATTAAAAGCCCAAGAGGCCCTGTATAGGCAATATTCCAAGATATTATTTGGGATTTGCCTGAAGTATTCTCCTAACCAAGTGGAAGCGGAGGATAGTTTACAGGATGCATTTATTACCATTTTCAACCGTATTGAGCAATATGAAGGGAAAGGTTCTTTTGAAGGTTGGATGAAGCGCATTACCGTCAATACGGTGCTTCAAAAATACAGGAAGAAAAAACTATACGACATCCCCAACGAACAACAAATTGAAGAGGAAGAGGATGTTGTCGTGGATGAAATGAATCTTCCCTTGGATTATTTATTGAGAATTATCCAAGAGTTGCCGGATCGCTACCGCTTGGTTTTTAACCTTTATGTATTGGATGGGTATTCCCATAAGGAAATTGCCGATATGCTCGATATAAGTGACGGCACCTCCAAATCGAACCTTGCAAGGGCACGAATGATATTAAAAAAGAAAATTGAAGACTATCAGGAGCAACAACAATAGCTGCTCACGATACAATGAAAGATAAAAGGAATATAGACGAACTTTTTAAGTCCCAATTGAGTGACTTCAATGCTTCTCCTTCTCCAGAGGTTTGGGACCGTATTGAGGCACAACTCAAAAAGAAAAAGGACCGAAAAGTGATTCCCCTTTGGTGGAAAGTTGGGGGCGTAGCAGCCCTTTTGGCCTTGTTGCTCACTATTGGCAACAGTTTGTTTGTTTCCAATACAGACCAACCCATCGTGACCAAGGATCCGACGATTGTGAATCCGCTTGATTCTGGTGATGAAGGGGACGAAATAATTCCAAATACCACCAAGGAGGTGGTTACAACAGATTCTCCGTCTGAAGCTACTAAAGAGGATAGCGATACTTCCACAATAAACGCCTCCCCAGATGTTCTTGAAGACCAGAGAGGAACACAGCTTACGCATTCGGAAAAGGTCCAGCCGCTAAAAAAGGATGCCTCGAAGGATATCGTAGAGGAGCTGAAAAAATCGGATGTCGGCATCACCAAAACGGAAGCGAATGCTCCTAAACAGCCATTGAAGGAGGAACCCCATAAAAAGACCCTGCCTTCAGAAAATATAGTGAAACAAGAAACAGGGTTAGCGAAAGTGGATGCACCAAAAAATGAAAAGGAGGTAACCCCTTCCAAAATTGTGGAACAACCAATCCCTTCTGAAAAAGTACAGGAAACCGGAATTGCAGAGGAGAATATCGAAAAGAACCAAGAGGAACTAGAGCAGCAAACTGAGGATAAGAAGAAATCTATATTCGATGCCATTGAAGAGAATAAGAAAGAAGCCATAGTTCAATCAGAAAAGAATGCAAATGCTGGCTGGGAAGTTACTCCTAATGTGGGCCCTGTGTACTACAACAGTCTTAGTGGTGGATCTTCCATCGACCCCATGTTTGCGGATAACAGCCAAACAGGGGAAGTGAATTTCTCGTATGGGATTCAAGTGGCCTATGTAGTAAATGATCGCCTAAGTGTTCGTACGGGCGTTAACAATGTAAATGTGGGGTATGCAACAGGAGGCATTGAATTGGCAACTGGCCCAGTAGCCTTCGGATTGAAGTCTGTCGCTTATGACAATCCTGGTCGTGATGTCATTACCGTATTCGATAGAGGCACCTTGCCTGGCACGGTGGATCCAAATGACCCCTATGCCCAACTCAATTTAAAATCGACGACGGGCAATGCCGAAATCAGACAGAGTATCACCTATTATGAAATTCCGTTGGAGGCCAAATATGCCCTAGTAAACACACGTTTTGGCGTTAACATGATTGGAGGATTTAGCACCTTATTACTAGGCGACAGCGAAGTGTCTGTAAATGATGCAGGCTTTCGAAGTGTCCTTGGAGAGGCAAACAATTTAAATTCTGTGAGCTTCTCTACCAATGTCGGACTTGGTTTCGACTATAAATTCAGCAAGCGATTTAAGCTTAATATAGAGCCTATTTTTAAATACCAACTCAATCCGTACTCTGACAGCTCGGTTGATTTCAACCCGTTCTATTTTGGAATATATAGCGGATTGAGCTTCAAATTTTAGGTTAGTTTTTTAATTGGTTAGGTTTGGAATCACCAAACAATGATGTAAAAACCGTCCTTTCGCCATGGGACGGTTTTTTTATAGGGAGGGATGAAGCAATTCCGTTAAAATAATTTCCCTTGTTTGCAACTTCAAAAGCCGCCTGTCCTCCATCTCCAATAACTCAGTAGGAATGATGGCATGACACTTAACCCTCATCTTGCCCGGTCCGCCACTAAAGAACGTATAGGAAAACCGTTTTTTGTTATCGTGAAAGGTCATCGGGGCAATTGGAATGTTATGCTCTATGGCCAAGCGAAAAGCCCCATCTTTGAAATCATCCAAAACCACCGATTCCTCAGGAACCCCTCCTTCTGGGAATATACATACGCTCAACCCTTGTTGCAATTTTTCCTGTGCTTGTTGAAATACCTCTCTCCGACTTTTCGGGTCATCTCTGTCTACAAGAATGCAAGTACGCTTATAAAAGAATCCAAAAAGTGGGATTCGTGCCAATTCCTGTTTGCCAACAAATACAAAAGGATTTTTTGTGGCTCGCAACATCAACATAATATCGGTCATCGAGGTATGATTTGCGACGAACATATAACTTTTCCCCGCTTTATAGTCTACTTCCCTTTTGAAAATAGGATAGAACCCCATCCCCATCAAGATGAACTTCGCCCAAATCCTAGCTAGTCTGAAAAAAAAGGGATACCACTGCTGTCGGGAAATACTAACCAACAACACCGGAAATAATAAAAGTATGGGGACGGTGACCAGCACGTAAAACCAAACACGGTATAAGAGGTATATGGGATAGAGTAGGTATCGCATTTCATTTCAAAAATACATATTTGAAATCAGCAAAAACTTCAAAACAATTACCTTTGCCAAAAATTTATCACTATGTCCCGTATCCTTACAGGAATCCAAAGTACAGGAACCCCTCATCTCGGAAATATTCTCGGGGCCATTCTTCCTGCTATTGAAATGGCCAATGACCCGACCAATGAATCGTATTTGTTCATTGCCGATATGCATTCCCTTACCCAGATAAAGGATCCTGAAGTATTGCGCAGCAACACGTATAGTACCGCAGCGGCTTGGTTGGCCTTTGGATTGGACATTGAAAAAACCGTTTTTTATAGACAGAGTGATATCCCGCAGGTAACCGAATTATCTTGGTATTTAAGTTGTTTTTTTCCGTACCAGCGCCTCACTCTTGCCCATAGCTTTAAAGATAAAGCCGATCGCTTGGAGGATGTAAATGCAGGGCTTTTTACCTATCCCATGCTGATGGCTGCAGACATTTTATTGTATGACGCCGATGTAGTCCCGGTTGGAAAAGATCAGTTACAGCACTTAGAAATTACGAGAGACGTAGCTGCTCGTTTTCACGCACGTATGGGCAAGGAAGTGTTCGTTTTACCTTTAGCTAAGGTTCAAGAAGACACCCAGCTTATCCCAGGAACCGATGGCGAAAAAATGAGCAAGTCGAAAGACAACATTATCAATATTTTCCTGCCCGAGAAACAGCTTCGGAAACAGATAATGGGCATCCAAACCGATAGTACTCCTTTGGAAGAGCCCAAAAATCCGAACAACTGCAATGTCTTTGCCCTCTATCAATTGTTAGCCAACAATGAGCAGATTACGGAAATGCGCCAGAACTATCTTGGCGGCAACTATGGATATGGTCATGCGAAGCAAGCGTTGTATGAGTTGATTCTTTCAAAGTTTGCATCCGCCCGTGAGCGCTATAACCACTATATGTCTCATTTGGACGAGGTAGATGCTGCCTTGTCTTTAGGGGCTCAAAAAGCGAGTGAAGTGGCAGCTACTGTTTTGACTCGGGTACGAACTACCTTAGGCTATTAAGCATTTAAAATACTTTCCTGGCAAAGGTTGTATTACTCCTTTCAGTTCAAGCTGCAACAATAGGGAAGCCAATGTATAGGTTGGTATTTGGCAGATTATGGCCAGTGCATCAATATGTTCCTTCTCAAGAGGTTTCAAGGCATCGACCACTATCTTTTCTTCTTTCGACAGTTCAAAAAACAATTGGGTTTGACGTACCCGCTGAAGATCGGTATCCAAATCCCATCCTAAAGCATAAATCAAATCGGCTGCAGAACAGATCATTTGTCCTTTTTGGGTTTTTATTAATGTATTGCATCCCTCGCTTTGTGGATCCCCAACCCTCCCTGGGACCGCAAAAACTTCTCTATCGTACGAATGGGCAATATCGGCTGTCACCAAACTACCTCCGGAGGCAGCCGACTCAATGACCACCGTGGCGCTACTCATACCAGCGATGACTCGATTCCTCCGGAGAAAATTATTTCTATCGAAAGGGTCGTCACTCCAAAATTCGGTTAAAAAACCCCCATTTTCCAATATCCCTTTTTCATATTTCCTGTGGGAAGGAGGATACAATTGATGAAGCCCATGAGCGAGACAACCAATGGTTTGCAGTCCAAGGTGTAGGGCCTTCCTTTGGGCGGCGATATCGATTCCGTAGGCGAACCCTGAAACAATGACTGGATCGCATACGGCCAATTCTTCAATTAATTTCTCACAAAATTGGATGCCGTAAGTAGTGGCTCTGCGAGTCCCTACAATACTTAAGATTCGGGGTTTCTGTAAATCGACATTTCCTTTTTGGAAAAGCAGCACGGGACCATCCAAACAGTGCTTCAATTTCTCTGGATATTGATTGTCTTGATAGAAAAGACATTCAATACCCTCTGATTGGATAAAACGGAGTTCTGACTCCGCTTGTGGGAGATAGCTTGAAAAGGAGGCCTTTCCCAATCGCCATTCTCCGATGCCGTCGATTTTCTTCAATTCCGATTTTGATGCTTTGAAAACCGCTGTTGGAGCACCCACTACATGGAGCAATTTTTTGATGGTAACATCCCCCAAATTGGGTACACGCTGCAGTGCCATCAGATGCAGCAATTCAATTTCTGAAATCATTCTATGGAAACTTAAAAGGGGGAGTTCTCCAAAAATAGGAGTTTTTGTTGAAAAGTTCGAGAAATTGGGGTTGACAGTGGCACAAAAATCTGTTATGTTTGTTTATATGGAATTGGCCACTTACATAAATGACCTTCTTTATCGCTATGAATGCGTTATTCTTCCGGGTTTTGGTGCTTTCTTAACCAATTATCAGCCGGCAAGAATTGAAGAAGGAAATCGCTTTTATCCTCCAGGGAAATCATTGTCTTTCAACAGACAATTACAAACCAATGATGGGATATTAGCGAATTATGCCGCTTCCGTAGAGGGTATTTCGTATGAATTGGCCCTTCAAAAAATTCGCAATCTAACGGGGGAAATGTCTCTTCGATTATCGGAAGGCGAATCGGTGTCCCTGCCTAAAATTGGAGATTTTCGGATGAATGCCTCCCGAAAGGTGGAATTCCAGCCTTCTGGTGACGAAAACTTCAATATTGAATCTTTTGGACTAAGCGCTTTCACCTCCAACAGTATTTTACGTCAAGAGGGAGTGATAGCACCAAAAGTGATTGCCCTATCTGAAGGTAATTCGGGGCGCAGCCTCCCTATTTTGCGTTATGCTGCCATTGGGTTAATCGCCATAAGCTTGGGAGGTTTCAGCGGGCTGAAAATTTATGAAAACGAAGTAGAAAAATACAACTACGCGGAACGACAAAAGGCAGATTCCCTTTTGGAAAATCAGATTCAGGAAGCCACCTTTGAAATCAACAGCCCATTAACCGCACTAACGGTTTCCGTTCCTAAACAAAGCGGTAAATACCACATTGTTGCCGGCGCTTTCCGAGTTGAAGAAAATGCCCATACCAAGGTAAGTGAACTCCAAGAAAAAGGGTATAAGGCTCGAATTATTGGAGTGAACAAATACGGTTTGCACCAAGTGGTTTATAGTTCCCATCAGGAACGTCTGGATGCCCTAAAAGCCCTTCGTGCAGTGAAACAACAAGAGAATCAAAAAGCTTGGTTGTTGGTTCAAGAACTAGAGTAATCCTCCCTTTTCAAAACCACCCTACTTACACTCTATTTGCAAAATAACTACGTACCTTTGCGAAAAATTTTTCATGGAAATTAAGACGCCTTCCGATTCCCGGACCATATTAACCGATATTGTTTTGCCTAGTGAAACCAATCCAATAGGCAACATGTTCGGAGGAGAACTTTTGGCTAGAATGGATAGAGCCGCAAGTATTGCTGCCAGAAGACACAGTCGTCGTATTACAGTAACCGCATCCGTGAACCATGTTGCCTTTAATAAAATGATTCCCGTTGGGAGTGTAGTGACCATTGAAGCCAAGGTATCCCGTGCTTTTAAAAGTTCTATGGAGATCTATCTAGACGTATGGATCGAGGACCGTGAAAGCGGATTAAGAACCAAGGCCAATGAAGCGATTTATACCTTTGTAGCCGTCGATGAAATGGGGCATCCCGTACCCGTACCTCAGCTACAACCGGAAACGGAAATCGAAAAGCAACGTTATGACGCGGCCTTGCGTCGAAAGCAACTTAGCTTGGTTCTGGCGGGAAAAATGAATGCCCAGGATGCGACCGAACTCAAGGCCCTATTCGATTCTAAATAGTTGTAGTTCTTCACTTTTAACGAATTTGGCTAGGCTTTTTTAAAGCCTATTCTCTATATTTGAAATTCTGAAAAAATTTTAGCTAAAATTCATCTTAATTTCAATTTCCTTTCGTTAATCATGAAGAAAATTACCTTATTACTTGCCATTATTGCATTTTCCATAAATGGCCATTCACAAACCAACTACAACATCCAATTTCAGGATGAGACGTTAGAGGTTCAGGAAAATATTCAACAGTTTTCCTGGAGCCAATTACCCCAATCGGCCCGTTTACAAAACGGCTATATTGGTTGGATTCAGTTTTATCAGACCCCTGTTCAATCGGTTCAGAACCAAATGAAAAGTCGGGGTATTGAGTTGATAGAATATATCCCTCACCGTACCTATTTAGCATACTTCCCCTCGACAACCTCTGTCGATTTCCTTCGTAATAGTGGAGTTCGTGCGATCGTACCTGTTGAAGGTAGGTTCAAATTAGGGCAAGACCTAAAAAATGGTATGGTAGGTGATTGGGCAGAGAGTGGAAACTCACTTTATGTTACCCTAGAATTTCATGACTTTGTGGACGTGAACTACGTGACATCCGATCTAGCCAATCAGCAAATTGCTGTGAAACAACAATACAAAGGAGCCAATATCATCGACTTAATCATCCCAAACAACTGCCTGGAAGAGTTGTCTAATATTTCCTATGTGAAATGGGTAGAACAAATAGTAGCTCCCGATGAAAAGGACGATGATCGTGGAAGAAGCCTTCATCGCGCCAACGGTTTGGATACGCAAGGTGCTGGAGCTTGGAACTATACCGGAGTAGGCGTTGGAGTAATGGTAAGGGATGATGGTATTGTGGGCCCTCACATCGATTTCCAAGGACGTATTGACAATTCGTTGGCTTCTGGTACTGGACAATCACATGGTGATGGGGTTGCAGGAATCATGGCGGGTGCTGGAAACAGAGATGCCACCAAAAGAGGAATGGCTGCGGGATCGGATGTGTACGTTGTCAACTATGCAGCGAACTTTCTTGATTTATCCACGCAATTGTTAATCACTTCGGGTGCCACCCAGATTACCAATTCTTCCTATAGTAACGGATGTAACGATGGCTATACCACCATTGCTCAAACAGTAGACCAACAAACCCTCGATTTCCCAAATTTACTTCATGTTTTCTCTGCAGGGAATTCCAATGGAACGAACTGCGGATATGGCGCTGGATCCCAGTGGGGTAATATTACCGGTGGTCACAAACAAGGCAAAAATGTTATTGCTACCGCCAACGTACTTTTCAATGGTACCTTGGTAAGTTCCAGTAGCCGTGGGCCAGCGACCGATGGACGTATTAAGCCAGATATCACAGCCAATGGTCAGAACCAACTTTCTACGAACGAAAACAACACCTATCAAACCTTTGGTGGAACCTCTGGTGCAGCTCCCGGAATTGCTGGAATATCTGCTCAGTTGTATGAATTGTACGAAGATATTCACGGGGTTCATCCTCCTTCTGGTCTTATAAAAGCCACCTTATTGAACACCGCCAACGATTATGGAAATTATGGTCCCGACTTTAAATTTGGATGGGGAATTGTAAATGGCCGTAGAGCGGGTATGTTATTGGAAGACGAGCGTCATCTTTCGGATGAAATCAGTCAAGGGGAAACCAACACCCATAGTATTACTGTACCTTCCGGAACCACTCAAGTTCGATTTATGCTCTATTGGACCGATGCCCCTGGAGCTCCAGGAGCTAACCCAGCCCTAGTGAACGACTTGGATTTAGTAGTTACCGATCCTTCCAATGATGATTATCTTCCATGGGTTTTGGACCATACTCCCGATCCGGTATTGTTAAACTTACCCGCAACCAACGGAGAAGACCACTTAAACAACATGGAACAGGTATTGATTAACAATCCATCTTCAGGTACGTACGATATCGAAGTAAGCGGATTCAACGTGCCCATGGGACCTCAGGAATACTTTATAGTGTATGAAATCATTCAGGAAAACCTGACCCTTACCTATCCAAATGGTGGGGAGAAATTTGTTCCGGGAAGCGGTGAAGCGATTCATTGGGATGCTTACAATACTACCGATCCATTTACCTTGGAATACTCCACGAACAATGGTGGTTCTTGGACTACCATTACAACTCTTGGGCCTACTACTACTAATTTCTATTGGTCTTCCGTACCCTCCGAACTGACGGGCGAAGCCCTAATTCGCATTACAAGTGGATCTTACCAAGATGAATCTGATGGAAACTTCAGTATGGCGCCTCTTGTAACTGGATTAACCTTAGATCAGGTATGTCCAGATGAAGCCTCCTTCTCATGGAATGCGCTATCGGGTGCGAATAGTTACGACCTGTATGTGTTGGGTGAAAAATACATGGAAGTAGCGGGAACTACTTCTGGCACTTCTATCACGGTACCTATTACCAGTTATGAAGAACCCCTGTGGTATGCTATCGTTGGTAAGAACACTTCCAGTGGATGGGAGACCCGAAGAACCGTTGCTGGTGTTCACAATGGTGGTTTGCTTAACTGTACCTTGGCTGTAGACCTCGGTGTGGAATCTATCGACACCACCCCGGATGCATTTTCTTCAGTGTGTGGAGGTGACGGAGTCGTTTCCATAACCGTGCGGAATAATGGAACCGGCTCTCAAAGTAATTTCCCTGTAATGTATGAAGTTACTGGTCAGGCGCCTGTGGTTGAAAGCTTTACCGGAACATTAGGTGCAGGACAAGCGGCAACTTATGAGTTTGACACCCCAGTAGTTTTAACTGAAAATGGAAACTATAACTTGGTAGTGTCTGTGGATATTGCTAACGATGAAAACCCATACAATGATACTGAGGAATTGAATTTTAATGCTTTCGTGAATGAAGTAGTTCCAACGAGCATTGAAGGATTTGAAACTGTAGGTGTCCCTCCTGCTAACTGGATTATTGAAAATCCAGATAATTCCTACACTTGGGAAGAGCGTCAAAATATTGTTGGTGCCGATGGAAACCCAACCACTGCGGCTTACATGGACAACTATTCTTATTTAGGATTGGATGAGTTGGATGCCTTGGTTACTGAAATCTATGATCTTTCTTCTATGACCAATGGAGGTAATTTGGTATTTGATATTGCAAAAGCGCAGTACTCTCAGGTATTCAGCGATGTCTTCTATGTAATGATTTCTACCGACTGTGGCGAGAATTACACCATCGTTTGGGCGGCCACTGGATTGGATTTGTCCACACTGCCAGATTATGAAACCACTCCACAATGGGAACCCACCGAAGCCGATCATTGGAGAACGGAATCCATAGATATTTCCAATTATGCTGGCGAAAGTATAGTCATTAAATTCGTGAACCTTTGTAAGAGTGGTAACAGTACCTTTATCGATAATATATATATCGATAGTTTATTGTCCAACAACGACTTCTCTTTCGAAGATGAAATATCACTAGCTCCGAACCCAGCGAATGAAACCGTAACCATAGATTTCGGCACAATGGCGTCAGAAGGAGTTTCCATCACATTATACAATAGTTTAGGTCAAAAAATCGACACCTACACCACAGCAATGGTAGCTGGATCAAACAGTGCCCAATTGGATGTGTCTAATTTGGCGAATGGGTTGTATTTTGTTTTCATTTCGAATGGAAATCAATCCACTACCAAAAAATTAATGGTACAATAGTTATTTTAAATAGTGAAAAGCCCCACAATTGTTGGGGCTTTTTTTATTTTTAGGGTGTCCAATCGACCAAGCATGATTCAAGAACTAAAATTAAGTTACGGCCATTTATTCGAAAATGAACTCATTGAAGAAATAAACCAGGTGGGTACCTTCAGAGAAATTCCCGAAGGTTTTAAACTTATTGAAATAGGAGAATATATCAAGTCCATGCCCCTTCTTATCGAAGGAGCCATTAAAGTACTTCGGGAAGATGATGAAGGAGACGAACTTCTTCTGTACTTTTTGGAAAAAGGGGATACCTGTGCCATGACCTTAAGTTGCTGCCTAGGGCAGACCAAAAGCGAAATCAGGGCAGTAGCAGAATTGGACACTAAGTTGGTGATGATTCCGATTCGTAAAATGGAAGAATGGACTGGAAAATACCGTTCTTGGAGGAATTTCGTTTTTGAAAGTTATCACAATCGCCTCATGGAAATGTTGGAAGCAATTGACAGCATTGCCTTTTTAAAGATGGATGAGCGATTGTTGAAATACCTGAAGGACAAGGTAAATATCACCAACGACACCATTGTGAAAACCACCCATCAAGAAATCGCCTACGAATTGCATACCTCTAGGGTGGTTGTTTCCAGATTGCTTAAAAACCTTGAAAAAACAGGGAAAATCAAACTCAATCGAAACAATATTGAGGTAATTAATCTTTAACCTCATTGTAACCATTGTTACATCTAGGCCCAAAGCATACACCTACTTTTGCTGAAATTCAGCTAAAAATATGGAAATCACCGTAGTTTTGGGATATGTTGGAGCCTTAGCCATCGGAATCGTGCTCGGTCTCATTGGCGGTGGTGGTTCCATACTTACCGTGCCGGTTCTCGTTTATTTGTTCATGATCGACCCGGTATTGGCCACCGCATATTCCTTATTCGTTGTGGGGATCTCCGCGTTGGTGGGTGCCGTTCGTAACATCCCCAAAGGATTGGTCGATTTTAGAACGGCTATCGTGTTTTCCATTCCAGCGTTTATTGCTGTGTATCTCACAAGGAGATTCCTGGTTCCAGCTATTCCTGACCCTATTGCGCAATGGGATAGTTTTGTGCTTACCAAAGGCCTGGGCATCATGGTATTTTTTGCTGTAATTATGCTTTTGGCTTCCATTTCGATGATCCGTGATAAACGGAAAGAGGTTGAAGAACCCTCCGAAGTTGCCTACAACTACCCACTTATCGTTTTGGAGGGGGTCTTAGTGGGTGTTCTCACCGGAGTTGTTGGCGCTGGAGGTGGATTTTTGATTATTCCCGCCTTAGTGCTTTTGGCTAAACTGCCCATGAAAAAAGCGGTTGCCACTTCTTTACTTATAATCTCAATTAAATCCTTGATTGGTTTCATCGGAGACGTAGAAAACCTAACAATTGATTGGGTCTTTTTAATGAAATTCTCGGGCTTGTCCATAATCGGTATCTTCATCGGTGTTTGGATGAACAAGTTCATTCACGGCGAAAAACTAAAAAAAGGGTTTGGATGGTTCGTTTTGCTTATGGGAATTTACATCCTCGCTAAAGAACTGTCTTTCTTCTAATTACAATTTGTAACTTTAGTTACTGTTCACGTTTATAGACTGTTCTATATTCGTCGAAACTTGAAAAAACAGACATTATGAAAATTGAACAAATATACACCGGATGCTTAGCGCATGCTGCTTACTATTTGGAAAGCAATGGTGAAGCGGCAGTGTTCGATCCGCTTCGGGAGGTAGGGCCCTATATCGATAGGGCAAATAAAGATCAAGCAACGATTAAGTATGTTTTTGAAACACACTTTCACGCCGATTTCGTTAGCGGGCACCTCGATTTAAAAAAGAAAACGGGTGCAGAAATTGTTTATGGACCTACCGCCAAACCTGGTTTTGAAGCGATGGTTGCAGAAGATGAACAAATTTTTGAGGTTGGAGATTACAAAATTAAGGTAATCCATACCCCTGGTCATACCAAAGAGAGCACTACATACCTCCTGATTGATGAAAATGGGGAAGAGCATGGAATTATCACAGGCGATACTTTATTCATAGGTGATGTTGGGCGTCCCGATTTAGCACAGCATGTTATTTCCGACCTGACTGAAGAAAAATTAGCAGGCTGGCTCTTCGATTCACTTCGTAATAAAATCATGCCACTTCCCGATCATCTAATCGTGTATCCAAATCATGGAGCCGGATCCGCTTGCGGAAAAATGATGAGTAAGGAAACCACCGATACACTTGGGAATCAGAAAAAAACGAACTATGCCCTTCGTGCGGATATGACCAAAGAGGAATTCATCCAAGAATTGCTCACCGGACTTACCGCGCCTCCCGTATATTTCCCTCAAAATGTGATGTTGAATATCCAAGGTTATGAAAGTTTGGATATTGTTCTGGAAAGAGGTGAAAAACCGCTCTCACCGGATGCGTTTGAAGTGGCTGCAAGTGAAAAAGGAGTTTTAATGCTGGATACTCGAGATACAAGCGATTTTGCAAGAGGGTTTGTTCCCAACAGTATCAGTATCGGTTTAGATGGCAATTTTGCGCAATGGGTAGGTGAAATGATCACCGATGTTAAACAAGAAATATTGATCATTACCTATCCTGGAAAAGAAGAGGAGGCCATTACCCGTCTCTCTCGTGTGGGATATGATAATACCATTGGTTATTTGGAAGGCGGTTTTGAAAGTTGGAAAAATTCCGGAAGGGAGTATGAAACAATCAATAGAGTGGATGTGGAGCACTTTGTTGAAGTCTATCACGAGAAGAAGCCTGTCGTGATTGATGTTCGCAAGAGAAGTGAATTTGCATCCCAGCACGTTATTGACGCTGTCAATATTCCATTGAATGAAATCAATCAGAATTTGGCGCAATTTCCAAAAGACCAACCTTTTGTTCTTCATTGTGAGGGTGGTTATCGTAGCATGATTGCAGGATCCATCTTGAAACAACGAGGATGGAATAACTTTATAGATGTTAATGGCGGTTTTGAGGAGATCGTTAGGTCGACAGTTCCTAAATCAGATTATGTTTGTCCTACCACATTATTGTAGTATCTTAACATTTCCTTTCGAAAAAGGCTCTTTTTCAGGGCCTTTTTTATTGATATCTTTGCCACAACTAAAAGCGTAAGAATATGCATGTTGAACAAATTTATACCGGTTGCCTAGCACAAGGCGCCTACTATATTGAGAGTGAAGGCGAGGTTGCCATTATTGATCCTCTACGTGAGGTAGATCCCTATATAGAAAAGGCCTTTAAGAATGGGGCGAAAATCAAGTACGTCTTTGAGACGCATTTTCACGCCGATTTCGTAAGTGGTCACTTAACCTTATCCAAAAAGACCGGAGCTCCGATTGTTTACGGACCCTTAGCAAATCCTTCTTTCGATGCTATCATTGCAGAGGACGGTCAAGAGTTCTCATTGGGAAAAGTAACCATCGTTGCCTTGCATACTCCAGGTCACACTATGGAAAGCACCACTTACCTTTTAAGGGATGAGAACGGGAAGGATCATGCTATTTTTAGTGGGGACACCCTATTTCTTGGAGATGTAGGCCGTCCTGATTTAGCACAAAAGGCGGCGGACATGACCCAGGACCAACTTGCTGGAATTCTTTATGATTCCTTGCGCTCCAAAATTATGCCACTAGCAGACGACGTAATCGTATATCCTGCACATGGTGCTGGATCTGCCTGTGGTAAAAACATGATGAAAGAAACGGTTGACACTCTTGGAAACCAGAAAAAGATGAATTATGCCTTAAGAGCCGACATGACCCGTGAGGAATTTATAAAAGAAGTAACCGATGGTCTGTTACCTCCGCCACAATATTTTCCTTTGAATGTCAAATTAAACAAAGAAGGATACGACGATATCGGAAACATCCTAGAACGAGGAACCCGCGCGCTGTCTCCAGATGCCTTTGAGGCCGCTGCTAATGAAACTGGAGCGATTGTTTTGGATGTACGACATGAATCGGAATTTGTGAAAGGTCATATTCCAAGATCTATTTTTATCGGATTGGATGGACAATTTGCCCCATGGGTAGGTGCCTTGATTGCAGATGTGGAACAACCCATTTTACTCATTACCCCCAAAGGTAGGGAAGAAGAGACCGTAACCCGTCTTTCTAGGGTTGGCTTTGACAACACCCTAGGCTTTCTGGATGGTGGTTTTGACGCTTGGAAAAAAGCCGCCAAGGAATACGATTCCATTACTGCCATCGATGCCAAAGATTTGGAGCAACTCCTTCACGAAGGGCCACTGCCCATTTTCGACGTCCGGAGGGAAAGTGAATACAATGCCGAGCATATCAAAGGTGCCATCAATGCCCCTCTCGACTTTTTAAACGATCATTTGTCAGAATTACCAAAGGACAAAACGTTTTATATGCATTGTGCGGGTGGCTATCGAAGTGTCATCGCTGCCTCTATTCTTAAAAGCAGGGGGATTCACAATCTTATTGACATAACGGAAGGAATGGATGAAGTTCGCAAAACGGACATTCCCACCACCGAATATGTTTGTCCTTCTACACTGAAATAATCAAAAAGGGAGCTTTAAGCTCCCTTTTTTCATTTTTTTCTTCCTTCTGTAACTTCTGTTACTGATTGGCGCTTCGAAAGCTCTTAATTTAGCCTTATAATTGATTGAGAACTGATATTAAGAGTGATTCACTCGGCGTTTAGAAGCGCTTCAGACTTCATATAAATTTAAAGTTGACATATCCTTCTATTGGGGCCATAGGGTCTGGTAATCTCCCTCCCGAAGAAGATAATTGAAGAAATGCAAGTTCGGGTTCTGTAGGAATCCTGCAAAAAGAACCGACTTCTATCTAGCCGTAAAAGAGTTAGAAGAGGTTGTTGGTTAGTTGGTTGATTGAAGAAGTAGCCCTATATTTGGGCTACTTCTCTTTTTAAACCTTAGGTAATGAAAAATGTTATCATCATTATGTCGTTTTTTGCTTCGCTTTTCGGCTTGGGATGCCAGCAAAATGAATCCATTGTAATTCTCGACAGAGAACACTACAAAGAGGCCATTATGGCCAATAATGTACAACTAGTTGATGTTCGTACCCCAGAGGAATACGATGCCGGCTATATCAAAGATGCTATAAACATCGATTTTTACGACCAAGATCACTTTAAAGAAAACTTTGAAAAGTTCGATAAAAGCCAACCCATCTATGTCTATTGCCGCTCGGGTGGGAGAAGCCAGAAAGCCGCTGCAATATTAGTTGATATGGGCTTTGAAAAAGTCTATGACTTAGAAGGCGGTTATTTGAATTGGCAACCATAAATCAACTACCATGAAAGAATCAATCGTAGTTCAGAATTTAAAATGTGGTGGTTGTGCACATACCATTACCACCAAACTTTCCAAATTGGAAGGTGTTTCTCATGTTACTGTTGATGTAGAAAAGAGTATTGTGGAGATCGATTTTGATGCCGATGCCCTAAAAACATCTTTGGCGAATACACTCACCGAAATAGGATATCCTCCTGTGGGAGAAAAAAACACCATAATGACCAAAGCAAAGTCGGTCGTTAGCTGTGCCACAGGGAAATTAAGCTCCGAATGAAAAACTTCTTTTTTTTCCTTTTATTGGTAATAACTGTCGCCTGCAAACAAGGCGGTGATACCTATTCCAAGGCCGAAGCCATCACCCAAGAAGATCCGCATCCGGGGAAACAATTCTTGGAAACGTATTGCTATGCCTGTCATAGTCCTGATGTCACAATGGATGAACGCATTGCGCCTCCCATGGCAGCAATACAAATGCATTATATCAACGAGGACACCACAGAGGAAGAATTTCTGGAAGCTTTTACATCTTGGGTGAAAGAACCTTCGGAGGCTAATTCTAAAATGCCTGGAGCGATTCGGAAATTTGGTTTAATGCCCTATGCCCCTTATCCAGAAGATGTCGTTCGAAAAATAGGGGAATACCTTTACAACTTTGATGTGGATGCGCCAGAGGGATTCCAAGAGCATATGCAGCAAGAACATGGAAATGGCGAGGGGAAAGGAATGGGACGACAAAAGCGTATGCGTAAAGGCATGGGCTGGCAGGAACCCAAAAAATCTTATCAGGAAAAGGGCATGGAAATTGCCATGAGCACAAAAGGAGTTCTGGGAAAGAACCTCCTGGGAACAGTCCAAAAGAAAGGAGTAACCGCTGCCCTAGCATTTTGTAACGAAAAGGCATATCCCTTAACAGATAGCATGGCGATAGCACATAATGCCGCCATCAAAAGAGTCTCCGACCGATACAGAAATCCCTCGAACAAAGCTTCTGCCTATGAGGTCTCTCTTATTGCTGAATATCAAAAACAACTGAACGAAAAAAAGGACATTCAACCTGTTATTGATTCCTCTGGAACGACCGTTCAATTTTACTATCCTATCGTGACCAACGATCTTTGTTTGAAATGCCATGGAAACCCAACTACCAACTTGGAACCTGGAGTGATGGCAGCGATTACTTCCTTATATCCAGAGGATCACGCAACGGGTTATGATACCAACCAAGTGAGAGGTCTTTGGAGCATTCAAATGAAAAAAGAACAGTCTTGGTGAATTTGGATGCCGAATATTGGGAACAGCGATATCGTGCAGGTACGACAGGTTGGGATATTGGAAGCCCTTCCACCCCACTGAAGGAATACATCGACCAGTTACAAGATCCCTCCAAGAAAATCCTTATTCCAGGAGCAGGTAATGCCTACGAAGCCGAATACCTGCATCAAAAAGGTTTTGCCAATACTTACATAATCGATTTCTCTGAGACAGCTTTGACCAATTTCAAAAAGCGAGTTCCCGATTTTCCTTCCTCCCATATCTTACAAGGCAATTTTTTCGATCTTGAAGAGAGGTACGACCTCATCCTCGAACAAACCTTTTTTTGTGCCTTAGACCCCACCCTTCGGCCATCATATGGTAAAAAAATGCATGCGCTTTTGGAACCGGGAGGGATATTGGCAGGTCTTCTTTTCGACTTTCCACTAACCAATGAAGGTCCTCCGTTTGGTGGTAGTGCCGAGGAATACTTGGAATATTTTGCACCGAACTTTCTAATTGAAAAAATGGAAAGGGCATACAACTCCATTCCTCCAAGAGCAGGTAAAGAGTTGTTCTTTAGGCTTTTGAAATCCTAGGTTTTCAAACTTTTGTAACAATAGTTACACAGTTATCAAAAATGGCCCTATATTTTTAGGAACTATTCAAAATTCTCCCTTATGAAATCACATTATCAAATTTTGGTCATTGGAGGTGGTACAGCAGGAATAATGACAGTGGCACAACTGCTCCAAAAAGACGCTACCCTAGACATAGGACTTCTCGAACCAGCCAATACGCATTATTACCAGCCTGCTTGGACCTTAGTGGGTGCGGGAACGTACGATTTTCAAAAAACTGCAAAACCAATGGCAGAAGTAATGCCAACCGGCGTGGACTGGATAAAGGATTATGCGGAAGGATTCGATCCCGACAGCAACATGGTGAAAACCAGGTCTAATGGTGACATCACCTATGATTATTTGGTGGTAGCCACGGGATTGGTTATGGAACCTTCCATGATTGAAGGTCTTCCCGAAGCCTTGGAAAAAGGAATTGCCGTTAGCAATTATATAGACCCAGAAAAAACCTGGGAAACATTGAAAAATTTCAAAGGGGGGAACGCACTTTTTACCCAACCAACCACTCCGATTAAATGCGGAGGAGCTCCTCAAAAGATTGCCTATCTTGCCGCCGACTATTTCAAAAAGAACGGATTGGCGGATAAAACCAATGTTATTTTTGCTACCCCCGGGAGCGTCATCTTTGGAGTAAAACCCATTAAGGATACCCTGATGAAAGTAATCGATCGTTATGGGATCCATTTCAAACCCTTCTATGCGCCCTTTAAGATCGACGTAGAAAACAAAATTGCCCACTTCAACCATACGGCTCCTGAAGAAAACCGATGTGTCATAAATGAGGATAATGAAATTGGTGAAAAAATGTATGGCGATGCCGACATAGAAATTCCATTCGATTTCCTTCATATCGCACCCCCACAAGCAGCGCCAAAATTTGTGCGGGACTCGAAATTGGCTAACAACGACGGTTGGCTAGATGTGGATATTCACTCCATGCAACACAAAACCTATTCGAATGTCTTTGGTCTTGGGGATGTAGCTGCATTGCCTACGGCTAAAACAGGAGCCGCCATTAGAAAGCAAGTGCCTGTGGTAGTTGAAAACATCATACACCTACTACATAATGAAAAAGCCAGCAACAATAGCTACAATGGCTATTCCTCTTGTCCGTTGGTTACTGGATATGGAAAAATGGTTTTGGCCGAATTTGACTACCAAAACAACTTTACTCCCGACCCGAAGTTAAAACAGATGCTGGTCTTTAATAGTGCCAAAGAACATTGGAGATTGTGGCTGTTAAAGAAATATATATTACCCAAGCTGTATTGGGACAAGATGATGAAAGGGAAAAATGTTTAATAATTAAAAGGGCGCTCATTCGAGCGCCCTTTCTTTTAG
>CAZOSF010000009.1:12443-29265 GCA_964582415.1 uncultured Alteromonas sp. | reverse complement strand
AAGAATATTGGGCAAATAGTGAAAAGTTGCGTCCAGGATCGGTGATCGGGACCCTTCCAAAATCGGCCTGATTGGTAAAGGAAAAGTTTAGGTGATTGTTATAGGTGGCATCAAAAACGTTCATTGCGGCCACCCCAATAGAAAAGGAATCGAAGGGTTTGTAGCCGAATTTTAAATCTAAGGTTTCAAAGCCTTCAGTTTCCATTTCCCCAAAACTTGGTGAAATTTCCTTTTGGGTGCTTACCAAGGTAAGGTTGACAGACCCCCAATAGTTCCTCTTTTCCATACCTACAATAAAACGAGTAGTCAAAGGGGGCGTTAATGGAAGCGACTCATCTAAGTCCTTATTCTTGGCATATACATACGCCGTTTCCGCTCTTAGATAATAATCTTCCAAGAATCCCATTTCAACGGAAACTTCAAACCCTGTTTTATATGCCTTATCGATATTTCGGAATACTTTAGGATGAATCGGTTCTTGGGTAGGCATGTACTTTCGGGTAAGCGTTTCATCCACAATTCCCAAGATATAATTTTCATAAAGGGAATAATACCCATTCGCAGCATACTTCCAGGACAGGAAAGATTCTCCTCCAAATTTACCATGGAATCCTAACTCGAACTGATTGTTTACCTCCGCGTCCAAATCTGGATTTCCGATATACTCGTATGGATCCTGCCCAATGGTAAAGTGATTGATAAATCGTTCGATCATGTTTGCAGATCGCACCCCTCTACCAAAGGCAGCCTCAAAAACAAAGGCATCAGATACCCATCTTTTCCAGGACACGGTTCCGCTGAGATTGTTTTCGGTTCGTTTTTCAAGATTATACATGGCAGCGAAATCTGCTTCAGGGTCTTGAATATCGCTTACAACAAGGTCATATCGTATACCAAAAGTGAGCAAGGAAGCTTCCGACAGTTTCCATTTAGATTCGGCAAAAAGGCCGTAATCGTTCACATAAGAATCCTGCCATACTTTATCTTCAAAAACCATGGGGACTTCTAGGGGGTTGCCCATCATGTCGAATTTAACCGTCCGAATCCTTGAACCATCTCGGGCCACGTTGTACAAATCCAATCCTGTGTAAAGTTTTACATTGGTGGCAGGAGCCAATTCGAATTCCAATTTACCTCCAAGCGTCGTGGCATCCACTGCCGATTCCGCCTCTGACATCATAAACGAAGGACGGTTTGCATTCGACATTAAATGGTCTACATAGCTGTAGTAGAATTTAGCATGTACCGCTTTCATAAGATCTCCCTCACTGGTAAGATGGTATTCCAAGGAAGCAATACTACTATCATCATACTCTGTATCCATGGGTAAACCCGCATGCATTACATCCCGCCCAAAAGATTGCCGCCAATGTGCTTGTAAACGTTGATTGTCTGCAAGATTAAATCCTGCTTTTACCCCGTAGTCTAAACTTCGAAATGACGAGGGGATTTCAGTGCCGTCCCCATCTTCATAATTGCCGAAATCACGATAGCCAAGGGTTCCCTGTATATCATACTTTTCAGAAACCTGTTGCAGTTGTAAGGCCGTAACGAAGGAACCTCCATTACTCTCATACCCTCCAGAAATCCGTCCGTGTAGCCCTGATTTCTCATACTCCGGTCTTTCGGTAATAATATTGATAATTCCCCCAAAGGTAGGGCCAAAGCGCACCGAATACGGCCCTTTGATTACCTCTATTTTTTCGATTTCTTCGGGAACAACATGCGTTGTTATGGGGTCCATCCTGTTCGGACAAGCATACATTGCTTTAACACCCCCATCATACTGAACATTCAACTGTTCGTACATGGAGGCCCTGAAAGAGGGATCAATTGCGTAATTCCCTCTTTTAATGGTGGTAAATCCGTTAATATTCTGGAAGAGGTCGGCGACATTCTTAGGTTGCACATTTCGTTCTTGCAAACTATCCACTTCCAAGGTTAGTGGAGGGTCGGTAAAGCGATTTCCCTTAACCAAAACCGTCTCCAAATGTTGTATTTTATTTAACTCGAGGCTGTCCTTTTCCTGTGAAAAAGCGACAACAGACATGAGCACGCCAAAAAGCATGCTTAAGACTTTTTTCATCGTATACTAGTATATAATTAGGAATTGCGAAGCACCCAAAGTGGGTATTCGTTTTACATTGTTATTTGACTAAGCGAAGCTCTCCTGAGGAGGCGGATTGATGGTGGTACTGCTTAAATAACTGTAGAAATTCCTATATATGGGTAAGGTCGTTTCAACATCTTGCTGCATCCAAATATTAGATGCCTCTGCTAAGTTCTCCACAAACAAAAGGAGCTCTTTGTATTCCACGGCTTCCTCTTTTTGCTGCTTGTCCTTCTCCTTTTGCTGAAGCACCTTCATCAAATAGCATTTCCCATTACATTTCAATTCGGGCTTGTCTTTGTTCTCACAGAGCTTTTCGATAAACCCTGTTGGATCCATATAGTAATGCAAGTACGTGAAGCTTATACGTAGGCTGTTGAAAAGCATGGTAGCTATCAAAAAGACCGTAAAGGCAAGTACCCTATGTCTAATGGTTAATTTCATTCTTTGGTGGTTTGCAAAAGTAATGCAATATCCGATGCAAGAATAGGAATTTTAGGCTATTGCAATCGGTAACAAAGGTTACTGACTCCCCCATTCTCAGCCCCATATATTTGCCCCAAATTGAAAATGTCATGAAACACTATATAACTTTAATAGCTTTTGTTGCGGTTTGGGGAGCCCAGGCCCAGCAAAATCGCCTCATCACCATGGAGGAAGCCGTTTCCCAAGTTTTGGAGAACGGTGCTTCCGTTAAGATCATGGGGGCGACGGTGGAAGAGGCTAAGGCAGACTATCGCCAATCCATGGCGGTCTTTTTGCCGAACATTACTGCCTCATATACAGGTATTACAACTACAAATCCGTTGATGGCTTTTGGTTCAAAATTGAATCAGGAGATTCTTACCCAGAACGACTTTAACCCCGCACTTCTCAACGACCCAGATCGTGTAGATAATTTTGCTACTAAGATCGAAGTACAGCAACCTTTGGTGAATCTCGATGGGTTTCTTCAGCGCAAAGCTGCAAAAGCCAAGTATCAAGCCAGCGAACTACAATGGGAACGCACGAAAGAACATGTAACCCTAGAAACGCAAAAGGCCTATATGCAACTTCAATTAGCACACAAGACGGTGGCTGTTTTGGAACAAACCAAGAAGGCCATGGACGAAACACTCCGAATTACCCTGAACAGTTATGACCAAGGATTACTTCAGAAGTCGGACTTGTTAGCCGTTCAAGTGCGGGCAAGTGAAATCAGCAATCAGTTACAATATGCCAAAAGCAATGTACAAAATGCATCCAACTTCCTTTCAGTATTATTGGGCGACAACACCTTTACAACTTGGCAGCCTGCAGATACTTTACAGCTGATGTCGGTAAAAAATGATTTGGCACGTCTTTCAGAAGATCGGGCAGACATTCAGGCAATGAGTTTTGCTTCCAAGGCCTATGAAAACATGTACAAAGCAGACCGATTCAATTTCTTGCCCAGATTGAATGCCTTTGGTAGTTATGAACTCTATGATGATGAGATTTTCCAAGCCGATGCCAGTGGGTATTTGGTAGGTGCCCAACTTAGTTGGAATCTCTTTGAAGGTGGGAAGAAAATTGGAAAAGCATCCAAGAGTAAGGCCAGTTTCGAGAAATCACAATTGGAACTCAATCAGTATAAGATGAAAAGTGAAATGGAAATCCGTCAAGCCAATCTCGGACTTCAGGATGCCATGAACGCACTGCAATTGGCCGAATTAGCAAAGGATCAGTCGAAAGAATCCTTACGAATCCGCACGAATCGTTACAAGGAAGGTCTTGAGCGTACTTCCGACTTGCTTTTTGCAGAAGCACAATATGCTCAGAAACAATTAGAATATTATAACGCCATCTATAGGTACAATTATGCTCAGTTGTACCTTCAATTCTTAAGCAAATAATCTATGAAAAAGATACTTAAACTCGCAAGCATATTTCCTCTTATCGCATTGGCTGTTGCCTGTGGAGGGGATTCGACTCCTAAGACCACTGCTGCCCAACCGGTAGCCGTAACCATTCAGTCGGTAGCCACTCAAGATAGTAGCCCTTGGGTGAGTGCCAGTGGAACAATTGAAGCGGTGAACAGCGCCACCTTGAGTACCCGAATGATGGGGTACGTAGAAAGCATCCCTGTCAAAGTGGGGCAAAAAGTTTCCAAAGGCCAGCTATTGGTTAGCTTGAACAGTGCCGACCTTTCTGCCAAAAGAGCCCAGACCAATGCAGCCATTACCGAAGCCAAAGCTGCCTATCAAAACGCCGAAAAAGACTATAAGCGTTTTCAAAACCTATTTCAGGAAAACAGTGCTTCCCAAAAGGAATTGGACGATATGACCGCTCGTTGGGAAATGGCTAAGGCCAGGCTAGAAGCCGCGCAACAAATGCGCAATGAAGTTGAGGCGCAGTTTGCCTACACCAACATTCGTGCGCCATTTTCTGGTATTGTGACCAACAAGTTTGTGGATAAAGGTGCTATGGCCAATCCGGGCATGCCTCTAATTTCTGTGGAAGGTCCAAGTAAATTCGAAGCAAAGGTTTCGGTTCCTGAGAGTGAAATCACCAAAATTCAGCAAGGAGATACCGTAACGGTACTTGTAAAATCAACAGGGATTCAATTGAAAGGGGAAGTTAGCGAATTGAGTACCTCTGCCGTAAATACGGGAGGACAATATATCGCTACTATCCGATTGATTGATACCGATGCTTCCGTACTCTCTGGAATGTACGTAAATGTGCAATTTCCGGTAAAGGCCTCCAAAAAATCGGCTGGGGCCATTAGCATTCCACAAAGTGCCCTTGTACATCAAGGCGAATTGAGCGGCATATATACAGTAAGTGAGAGTGGAACCGCGCTGTTACGCTGGTTACGTTTAGGAAAATCTTTCGGAAATGAAGTAGAAGTGCTTTCAGGGCTAAGCCCAGAAGAACGTTACATCGTCTCGGCAGAAGGTAAATTGTATAACGGTGCTCCAATCAGCATTAAATAAGAAGGAGGAAATAGTATGAAAGACGGTTTAGCAGGTAAAATTGCCAAGGCTTTTATAGGGTCGAAACTAACAGTATTGCTGATGGTCGTATTCATGGTCATCGGGGTATACAGTTCGTTCCTGATTCCTCGAGAAGAGGAGCCTCAAATCGATGTCCCTATTGCCGACATCTTTGTGGGGTACCCCGGAGCCTCACCCACAGAGGTAGAATCTAGAGTGATTAAACCTTTGGAAAAATTGGTATCGAATATCCCTGGGGTAGAATATGTGTATTCCACTTCCATGAAAGAACAAGGAATGGTAATCGTTCAGTTCTATGTTGGGGAAGATATCGAGCGCTCGTTTGTAAAACTTTATAATGAGATCAATAAGCACATGGATCAAATGCCTGAGGGCGTTACCTTTCCTTTGGTTAAAACCCGTGCCATTGATGACGTACCCATGTTGGCACTTACCCTTTGGAGTGAAAATTACGATGACTATCAATTAAAACAGTTAGCCCAAGAGCTTACACATGAAATTGAGAAGGTAAACGATGTTTCGGCAACCAAACGTATTGGAGGTCGGAACCGCCAGGTTCGTGTGGTATTGGATAAGGATAAAATGACGGCCAGCGGGGTTGATTTTCTTACCGTGGCGGAAATGATCCGTGCCAATAATCAGCAGCTCTCCTCTGGAAGTTTTGATAAAAACGATACAGAATTTTTAGTAAATACCGGTCGGTTTTTGGAAACGGCCGAAGATGTTGGAGATCTGGTCGTGGGTGTACATCGGCAACAACCTATCTATCTGAAGCAAATCGCGGCGATCGAAGATGGTCCCCAACTTCCCACAAATTACGTGAGCCTTGGATTTGGTCAGGCCAGCGGTAACGGAAAAAACTATCCCTCCGAATATCCTGCCGTGACTATTTCCATCGCCAAAAGAAAAGGGGCCGATGCGATGAAAATTTCAGATGTGATTCTAGAGAAAATCGAACACCTTAAAAAAACATTGATTCCAGATGATGTTCATGTAGAAATTACCAGGAACTACGGAGAAACGGCTTCACAAAAGGTTTCTGAACTCTTAATGCACCTTATCGGAGCCATTATTGCCGTTACCATTGTCGTAATGCTCGCCATGGGATGGAGAGGTGGATTGGTAGTTTTCCTTTCGGTACCCATCACCTTTGCGCTAACCTTGTTGAGTTACTATATGCTGGATTATACCTTGAACCGAATTACCCTATTTGCCTTGGTATTTGTAACTGGTATCGTAGTAGATGACTCCATCATTATTGCAGAGAACATGCACCGGCACTTCAAAATGAAGCGCCTGCCTTTCAAACAGGCTGCCCTTTACGCGATAAATGAAGTTGGTAACCCAACCATTTTGGCAACCTTTACGGTAATTGCATCGGTACTGCCCATGGCCTTCGTATCTGGTTTGATGGGGCCTTATATGTCTCCGATGCCCATCGGGGCATCTATTGCCATGCTTTTATCGCTGTTTGTGGCCTTGACCATCACGCCTTACTTGGGGTATATCTTCTTGCGGGAAAAGGACAAAAAACACAAAGAAGATAAACCCGTTAAGACCATGGAGGAATCTCTTATTTATCGCTTATATGATAAATTTGAACGTCCTCTAATCGACAATCCAAAGAAAAGATGGATCTTTTTGGGGATTACCTTCTTCTTATTGATTGGTTCCGTGGGACTGTTCTTTACCAAAACAGTAGCCGTTAAAATGCTTCCATTCGATAATAAAAATGAGTTTCAGGTGGTTATCGATATGCCCGAGGGTACCACATTGGAAAGGACAGCAGTGGTTGCCAGAGAAATAGGACAATATTTGGCTACCCAACCTTTGGTAGTAAATTACCAGAGCTACGTGGGAACCTCAGCACCTATTACCTTTAATGGTTTAGTGCGTCACTACGACCTTAGAGGTGGTAGTAATATGGCCGATATTCAAGTGAATCTTACCGACAAGCACGATCGTACCGAACAATCCCACGATCTTGCCAAGGCGTTTCGTCCAAGAATTCAAGAGATTGCTGCTAAATATGGTGCTAATGTGAAGGTGGTAGAGGTGCCGCCTGGACCTCCCGTATTATCAACCATTGTTGCCGAGGTATATGGGCCCGACTATGATCACCAAATGGTAGTTGCCAATGAAGTTCAAAACATATTGAAGAACACCCCGGATGTGGTGGATATCGATTGGATGGTAGAAGCCGATCAGGTAGAATATGACTTTAATATCGATCGTGAAAAGGCCATGCTGAACGGGATTGCCCCTCAGCAAATTACCCATAGTTTGAACATGGCCTTATCGGAAAGACCGGTAACGCATCTTTATGATGAAGCAGCTACCGAGCAGGTAGGTATTGTGGTGAGTTTGTCCGAACCAGAGCGCTCAAAAGTTTCAGATATCGCCCGTGTGCCTATCAAATCAAAACGCGGAAACATTATCCCAGTGGGTGATTTGGTTCAGATAGAAGAAGGTGTTCAGGATAAAAGCATCTACCGTAAAAACCAAAAACGTGTAGTGTATGTTACCGCCGATATGGCCGGAGAATTGGAAAGCCCGGTATATGCCATTTTGGGCATGACCGATAAACTCATGGAAATCCCATTGCCAGAAGGCTATGACATGAACGAACTCTATATCAAACAACCTGAATTCGAAGACAACTTCACCGTTAAATGGGATGGTGAATGGCAAGTTACCTTGGAGGTGTTTAGGGATTTGGGAATGGCCTTCCTGGGAGTTATTGTTATTATTTACATGCTCATCGTTGGCTGGTTCCAGAACTTTAAAGCTCCCGTGGTAATGATGGTGGCAATTCCACTATCCATGGTAGGGATTGTCTTGGGGCACTGGTTACTGGGAGCCTTCTTTACAGCTACCTCTTTCATCGGTATGATTGCTCTAGCCGGTATTATGGTGCGAAACTCGGTACTACTCATCGACTTTGTGAATTTGAGGTTGAATGAGGGCATTCCATTAAAACAAGCCGTTATCGAGGCGGGTGCCGTACGTACTACGCCCATTCTGCTTACAGCGGGAACCGTAGTTATCGGTGCCTTCGTAATTTTATTCGACCCTATTTTCCAAGGTTTGGCCATCTCATTGATGGGTGGAACCATTGCTTCCACGGTGCTTACCCTACTGGTGGTTCCGTTGGTATACTACTTAATTGAACGTAAAAATCACAAAGAATGAAACTACTCATCGTAACTGTAGTAGAGGAATTTCAAAGGGACGCAAGGCGCCTTTTTAAAGAAAGTCATATCGACCGTTTTAGCGGATCCGAAATCGATGGCTTTAAAGAAGCCCCCTCCTTTTTGGCAAATTCCAGCTGGTTCCCTAGTGAAAAAGGGGGAGCCGAAAGCACGCTTTACTTCTCCTTTACAGAAGAAGAAAAAATCGACGTGTTTTTTAAACTCGTGGAAGAATTCAATAATCATTTAGAAACAGACAATCCCATCAAGGCGATTGTTGTTCCGATTGAACGTTTTATATAATTGAAATTGCTATGAGAACACGAATCATCCATGCTGTAGCAGGCACATTCATATTGATTAGCCTGCTCATGGCCATCTATGTAAATATCCATTGGTTGTGGTTTACGGCCTTTGTTGGGGCCAACCTCTTCCAATCGTCCCTCACCAACTGGTGCCTTATGGATACTATCTTGAAACGCTTGGGGGTGGAAAATGAACCAAATGAGAATAGCTGCTGCTAGGGATTACATCCGGTACACCCAATCGGCAGGATTCATTTTATTGGTATTCTGATAGACGAAGAATTTTAAAACAGCCCTACCGGTAGTCGGGTGTGTAAAGACCGTACCTATGGGCTGTTTTGTTGTTACCTTATCTCCCTTTTTTACCGAAACGGTAGCGAGATTGCTGTAGATAGTGATAAAATCCCCGTGGCGAATGTAAACGGCTTTGTTAGCTCCTTTCAATTGTTGTACCTGTAGTACTTCCCCTTTGAAAACAGCTCGTGCTTGAGCATTTGGTTCGGTTATGATTTCCACCCCATTATGATTGATGGTCACGTTCGGAAATTGAGGGTGCGGACGTTTTCCGTATTGAGTAATAACCTTCCCCTTTTCAACAGGCCAAATCAACTTGCCCTTGTTGTTCTTAAAATCGGCTGCTAAGGCCTTTGCTTCCGGCGTAAGGGCAAAGGTATTCGTGGAAGTGGTTTTCGTGGCTCCTGAGGCTTTATTTGCCTCTGCAATGGCCGCTTTAATCAAGGCATCTATTTCTTTTTCAATTCGATCTGCTTCTTTTTGTTTTTCTCGAATCTGACTGGCATAACGTCCTTCTTCTTTCTTAAGGGTGGCGATTAACTGTTGCTGGGCTTTTTTCTCCTCGTCCAACTTGGTTTTCTCCGACCGACTTTCAGCGATGAGTACCTGTTTGTCTTTCTTCTGTTGAATCAGTTGTGTGTTTAGCTCCTTGAGTTCTTCCGATTTGGTTTGAATTTCTTCGCCTTGCTTTTTTCGAAACTGTGTATACTGTTTCATGTATTGCATCCGCTTATAAGCTTGAAGAAAATCTTCCGAAGACAACAAAAACATCACCCTGCTTTGCTGAGATTTACTCTTATAGGATTTCCTAATCATTGCGGCATAATCCTCTTTTAGGATCTCCAACTCCTCCTTTAATTGATCGATAGTGCTGAGGTTGGCATTGATTTCCCGTGTTAACAAATTCGCTTGTTGATTGGTGACACGAATGAGGTTTTCGCGGGCGGCGATGCGTTGATCCAAATCTTCCACCTGTGCAAGAACCGACTTGGTCTCGCCCTTGGTCTTAAAAAGCAAGGAATTGATTTTTTGAATTTCTTCCAACAATTCCTGGCGTTTAGCTTCCAATTCCTTCTGACGCTTCGATTGTGCCTGAAAGGTAGGGGCTAATAGCAGAAAAAATAAAACGAAAAGAAGGCCTCTCATCATCATTTGGAAATTCGTATGCGTTCAAACCCATCGGGAATATCGAAGGGAAACCGAACACTTGGGTTGATGTCGATATTTTTATAGGTAACGGAAATTTTCGTCTTTTCGTCCCCATCGCTGGCATCAATGTGTATATCGGTAGGATAAAAACTGCCTTCCAGCTGTTGATACTCCCCATAGTTTATGGAAAACAATCGTCCTTCGTTTGGCTGGGAAAGCGAACCTGATTCCACTTTGAAATTCATGGGATTTAGAAACAGGAAGTGGATAAAGTCTTGGGGTTGCCTTCTGGGTTGCACCTTATATCGATCCCCTGCCACAGACACTATATAACCATCATCTAAAGAAAATATTGATTGGCCCAAAAGGATGGCTTGTGCCTTCTCAAAATTCAATTCCGTCCCCAACCAATCACTTAGCAAACTAAAATCTCCTTCAAAATAGGTATTTGAAATGGTTTCGTAATAGCTCACCTTTTCAGGAGTTATGAGGGCCTTAGCTAATGTAATTCCTAAAATCGATGCTTTCACCCATATTACTTCATCCCTTTCCATTCGTAGACTCACCGTAATCGATTGCGATTTACTGCCATCATCATATAGCACCTGAACCCGTGAAGCAAGGGTCTTGAAATCCGGAAGGGCTTTTTTGTGGGCATCGATTAGATTCGAAATGGTAACCGAAGAACTAGCCATATTTCTATGCGTATACTTGGTGCTCTTACATCCTGCCAAGAATAATATAGTAATCAATAGTATGCTGTATTTACGCATGTGCACGTCGTTCTTTAATTTTGTAAAGCTGCAGCCTTGTTAGCAAATTCATTTGCTTTCTTTGTGTTTCCCAATTTCTGGTAAGCCTGCGAAAGCTGTTGGTAAAAGTCCTTTTCCATTTTTGGATCATCAATTAAAAAATCCAATCCCATTTCTAAACTTTCCACGGCAGACTCATGTTTTCCGAGGTAGTTGAGAGCTACGCCATTCAGCAAGTACAGCAAAGGCTGGGCGGGAAAAATAGCTAGGGAATTTTCACTCAATGTCACCGCTTCCTTGTAATGCTGCGTATCGATTTGGAGCAATAGGGTATTTTTGATCAGACTAAAATTATCACTGTCCAGTGCCACCCCTTTTTCATAAAACTGCAACGCCATTGCTTCGTTGTTGCGGCGGCTGAAATACTTGCCAATCTTCTCATACAAAGCCCCTTCCTTACTTTCGGAAAGATATCCAATAATATCGTTAACGGAAGCTTCCCATTCTGGGTGTTCATTCACATAATTGAGATAATCTTCCAGCATTTTAAATTTTCCTTCCTTCCCAATTTCTTCCGAACCAAAAACAATTTTAATAGACTCTAAAGCCTTCTGCGTTTCCTTTCGTTCTAAATAAAACTTATAAAGTGCCAAATGTGCTTTTGTGGAATTGGGAACCTGCTGAAGAAGTTCTTGTGCCATCTCAAATGCTTTCTGGGTGTCCCCTTCCTGGCTATAGAGATAAATCAGATTCAGATAATCCTGTTCATTCTTGGGGTTTTTATCGATTTTCGACTCCAAATTCTTGATGGCTCCTTCACTATTTCCTGTTAAACTGTAAATCCGTCTCCTAAGTGTATCGCGAAACGTACTTTCCCCCCAGGTTGCATCCAGTTCATCCAATAAACTCAAAGCTTCATCATATTTCTTGGTATAGAAATATAAATTCACCAGGTCTTCCTTATAATCATCGTCCCTTGCAATGAGTTTTTGTACCACCGGAATGGCCGATTCATAATCTTTTTGGTCGTAATAGAGGTTATACAATTCCTCCATCACGTCCAATCGCTCCCCTTCCGATTGCAGCACATTTAATAGATTCTCTTCGGCCTCTCCGTAGCGTTTCAAATATCGCAGGTTTTTCGCCCTTTCAAACTGAATCACTCCTAAGTATTCAGAACCATTCCCCGCTGCATCTTCCGCTCGCTTCAACGCATTCAAGGCCAACTCATAATTCTCAATACCTTTTTGTTTCAAGGCCTCAAAAAAGTTCTCTTGAAAAGCGTCCTCGACATTTCCTAAATCATCGGTGTTGATATTACTCAGCGGATCTTGCGCCAAAAGCCCAAGAGCCAACCATTGAAAGGCCACGAAGAATGCTACTATTTTTTTTAAGTTCTTCAATTAAGTTCTGAATAATCTCCCAAACTTACTTTTTTAAAATTTCCGTCATAAGAGACATGATTTCCTAGCATGGAATTTTCCAAGGTAGCATTTTTAACCTCGGAGTGTGCTTGTATTATAGTATTTTTAACGCGGCTGTTTTCAATGACACTACCCTGTCCAATAGACACATGAGGCCCGACGGTGGCGTTTCTTAAAACCACCCCTTCATCTATAAAGCAGGGTCCAATAATGGTGCTATTGGTTCGCTCTAAGCTCGAAGGAATTGAAAGTTCCCCATCGGCCTCGAGGTATTCCAACATCTTGGCATTTGTTTCCACAGCCACCTCTTTATTTCCACAGTCCATCCAATCATCTACCGTACCTGTTTTGAAAATTTTACCATCGGCCATCATTCGTTTTATTCCGTCGTTGATTTGATATTCCCCTCCATTAAGGATCTCATTGTCCAAAACAAATTGCAGTTCTTTTTTCAGAACACCGATATCTCTGAAATAATAAATACCGATGACCGCCTGGTCGCTTACAAATTCCTTTGGTTTTTCCACAAGTTCGATAATATGGCCTTGTTCGTTTAGGTTTACCACACCATAGGCCTCGGGGTTGGAAACTTTCTTGGTCCAGATTACACTATCGGCTTCCCGATCGAGATCGAATGTCGCCCGAATTAATGTGTCCGCATAGGCAACTACCGCTGGACCATCGAGAGAAGGTTCCGCACACATAATGGCATGTCCTGTTCCTTTCGGATCCAGCTGTCTGTAAATACTTGGCTTTGCGCCCAATTCCTTGGCTAAGGCTTCCAAACTTTCCACAACATCCTCCCCAAAGAAGGCAGGATCGCCCAAAATAAAGGCTATTTCGGAAATTGGTTCATCCAACACTTTTACAATATCCCGGACCAATCGGTGCACTATAGGTTTTCCCGCAATGGGAACTAAGGGTTTTGGAACGGTTAAGGTATGGGGTCTTAGTCGTGAACCCCTTCCCGCCATGGGAACAATGATTTTCATAGTCTTTTATTTTACTCCTGTACTACCAAATCCGCCGGTACCACGACTGGTTTCCGACAATGCTTCAACTTCAATCCACTCTGCCCGCTCATGTTTCGCAATAACCAACTGTGCCACTCTTTCCCCGTTTTCGATTGTAAAATCTTCATTGGAAAGATTGATCAAAATAACCCCAATTTCGCCCCTATAGTCGGCATCAACAGTGCCGGGAGCATTGAGAACGGTAATTCCTTTTTTGGCGGCCAATCCACTTCTTGGGCGCACTTGTGCTTCATATCCGATGGGAAGCTCTATGAACAATCCTGTTTTTACAATCATGCGTTGCATCGGCTCTAAGGTTATCGGAGCATCGATGGAGGCTCTTAGATCCATTCCTGCGGATGCGATGGTTTCATAGGATGGTAAGGGGTGTTTGGAGTGATTGATTATTTTGATTTTCATACTTTCAGTTTATTCCATTCGGTTGGGCGCCGGGATAGGCGATAATTGGTTTCTCTTCCACTTCAGTATACTTATAAAACTTGAGTTCGCCATCATGTACATAACTGATGACCACCTCGTTTTTTTCCAAGCTGAAGGGTGATTTCGAGGGAGGTCTATTTTTTGCCTCTTCCTTGGGATTGTCGGACATGATAACATTCCTATTTCTATCGCTTTCAATTCGAGCAACATACTTATCTATATTGTGCTTATCCTGTACGGCTTGAGCCATGCCTTCTCCGTAATATAGCTCTTGAATTCGAAGGTCTTCATGAATGGCTCCCATATAAATGGTCACGATGGTCCCAGAGCCTCCTCCTTGAACCCCAGCTACCCAGTTTTGCGCGGTCGCTTTCTTTATTTGAAATGGCGGGTCTTGCTCAAAAAGAACATCCTTTCCACCTGCACAGGAAAACAAGAGTACCATGAGAATTGGAGCAAGAAAAAGTTTATTCTGATTCATAGGTTATATCAAACAAAAGTCTTGCCATAAAGGTATAAAAAAACCTCCCCGTTAAGGGAGGTTTTCAAACTAAGATTATTTTGCAAATGGAACTTGAAATTATCCGGCCAACGCTTCCGCACCCCCCACGATTTCCAAGATTTCTCCAGTAATAGCAGCCTGTCGGGCCTTGTTGTATTCAAGGGTAAGGTTGTTTTTCAGTTCCTTGGCATTGTCGGTTGCTTTGTGCATGGCAGTCATACGAGCTCCATGTTCACTAGCAAAGCTATCTCGAATCGCTTTGAAGAATTGGGTCTTCAAAGTTTTAGGAATCAATTGCATCACGATCTCTTCTTTCGAAGGCTCGAAAATAAAATCTCCTTTAGGGGCTCCTTCTCCTCCGTTTTCCGCAGGAACAATCGGTAAAAATTGTTCGTGCATTACCACTTGGGTTGCCGCATTTTTGAATTTATTGTAAACCAGTACGATTTTATCGTAGGCACCTTCTTCAAAAAGCTGCATGAGTCTATTGGCAATAACCGCAGCATTATCGAATGTTAGGTCGTCGAAAATATCGTTGGAATTGAAGGCAATTTTATTTCCTTTCTTTAGAATATCATTCCCCTTTTTTCCAATGGTAACGAATTCAACATTTTTTCCGGCATATACCCCTTGAAGGCTTTGGCGGCATTCTTTGATAATGTTACTGTTGAAGGCCCCGGCCAAACCTCTGTTGGAAGTTATGGCAACTACCAACACGTTTTTAACTTCACGTTGCGTGGCAAAGCTACTTCCCGCATCGCTATCCAACGTAGCGCTGAGGTTTTGCAGTAAAGTGGTTAAAGTCTCCGAATAAGGACGCATGGCCGTAATAGCATCTTGCGCCTTTTTCAGTTTAGCAGCCGATACCATTTTCATGGCGCTCGTAATCTGCATGGTAGACCCTACCGAGGTGATTCTACTTCGTATTTCCTTTAAGTTAGCCATACGCTCCTTTTGAGTTTAGCTAGTCCTCCATTAAACACGGAGGGAGTTAATTAGTATCTAGATGCTAGGTCTTTCGCTACAGAGGTCAATACATCGATGGCCTCGTCGGTCAATTTACCGGCTTTCAAAGCATCCAATGTGTCTCTGTGCTTTGCGTTCAATAGTTCTAGGTAATCTCTTTCGAATTCTTTTACTTTCTCAACAGGTACGTTTCGTAACAAGTTTTTCGAACCTGCATAGATGATGGCTACCTGGTTTTCAACAGTAAAGGGATCGTTTTGCGCTTGCTTCAAGATTTCCACGTTACGCTTTCCTTTTTCGATTACGTTCATGGTAGCTGCATCCAAGTCACTACCGAATTTGGCGAAGGCTTCCAATTCACGGAACTGGGCCTGATCCAGTTTCAAGGTACCAGCAACTTTCTTCATGGATTTAATCTGAGCAGAACCTCCTACACGAGATACAGAAATACCCACGTTAATCGCTGGACGTACCCCAGAGTTGAACAAGTCACTTTCCAAGAAAATCTGTCCATCGGTAATCGAAATCACGTTGGTTGGGATGTAGGCAGAAACGTCCCCTGCTTGTGTTTCGATAATTGGAAGGGCGGTCAAAGAACCACCTCCTTTTACTTTACCTTTCAAAGATACTGGAAGGTCGTTCATGTTTTGGGCAATGCTATCATCGTTGATTACCTTGGCTGCACGTTCCAACAAACGAGAGTGTAGGTAGAAAACGTCTCCTGGGTAGGCCTCACGTCCTGGTGGACGACGCAACAATAGGGAAACCTCTCGGTAAGCTACCGCTTGTTTCGATAAATCATCATATACGATAAGGGCAGGACGACCCGTATCACGGAAATACTCACCAATTGCTGCACCAGCAAAAGGAGCATATACCTGCATCGGAGCAGGATCGGAAGCGTTTGCAGCTACAATGGTAGTGTAGGCCAAAGCTCCTTTTTCTTCCAAGATACGAGCGATGTTCGCTACGGTAGAAGCTTTTTGTCCTACCGCAACATAAATACAATATACAGGTTGACCTGCGTCAAAAAATTCTTTCTGATTCAAGATGGTATCGATACAAACGGTTGTTTTACCTGTTTGACGGTCACCGATAACCAACTCACGCTGACCTCTTCCGATTGGAATCATGGCATCTACCGACTTAATTCCAGTTTGAAGTGGTTCGTTTACAGGTTGACGGAAGATTACCCCAGGGGCTTTACGCTCCAATGGCATTTCATAAGTTTCACCTTCGATAGGTCCTTTACCATCGATAGGCTGACCAAGAGTGTCTACCACACGTCCTACGATGCCTTCACCTACGTTGATGGAAGCAATTCGTTGGGTACGTTTAACGGTAGCTCCTTCGGAGATTTCCTTCGAAGGTCCTAGCAATACCACCCCTACGTTATCTTCTTCAAGGTTCAAAACGATTCCTTCCAAACCATTTTCAAACTCAACCAATTCGCCGTATTGAGCGTTGGAAAGCCCATATACACGAGCAATACCGTCTCCCACGGTCAATACCGTTCCTACTTCATCCAGTGAAGCGGTTGCTTCAAAACCTGAAAGTTGTTGCTTTAAGATTGCTGATACTTCAGCGGGTTTCACTTCTGCCATTTTTATAAGGTATCTAATAGTGGCCCTTAGCCACGGTTTTTACAAACTTTTACTGAATTCTCTTTTTAAATTACTCAATTGATTGGCGATACT
>CAZOSF010000009.1:0-12343 GCA_964582415.1 uncultured Alteromonas sp. | reverse complement strand
GCTTGTTGTTATTTGCAACAAGGCCTTTGCGTATCGAACTGCCGCTCTTGTACCTGTCATATGTTTAATTTAAGGTAGTGTCGTCCAACATTTCCGCTACCAGCTTTAACTGCTTGTCTTTGTTGGATAATTCACTTTTAACCACTTTTTCAGCAATTTCCACAGAAAGGGAAGCCACCTGATTCTTCAGTTCTGCCAAAGCCGCTTTCTTCTCGCTTTCGATGGCCGCTTGGGCTTGAGAAATCATCTTATCTGCTTCAGCTTTTGCCTCTTCCTTGGCTTCACCGATCAATTTGGTTTTCATTTCACGCGCTTCCTTCAACATAGCATCGCGTTCTGCACGTGCTTCCTTCAACAATTTCTCATTGTCGGCTTGAAGGTTTTCCATTTCACGACGTGCCATCTCAGCAGAAGCCATAGCATCCTTAATCCCTTGCTCACGCTCGTTTACCGCATTCAAGATAGGTTTCCATGCGAACTTGCGGAGCAAGAAAAGCAAAAGCAAGAACAAGATGATTTGCCAGATGAAAAGGCCAAATGAAAAGTCGTTAATTAATTTTTCCATGTGTTGTTACTTATAATTCGATTCTAGGAATCGTTTACAAACTAGCTTTAGACTGTTTAATTTTGAAGCACACCCTTGCAACCAACCGTTAAAAGGGTGTGCTTTTTTTGTTTGATTATCCGGCGAAAATTGCCGCGAAACCAATACCTTCAATAAGCGCCGCTGCAATCAACATCGCTGTTTGAATCTTTCCGTAAGCTTCAGGCTGACGAGCGATAGCTTCCATCGCTTTTCCACCGATCATACCAATACCGATACCAGCACCGATAACCGCAAGACCTGCACCTACAATAGTTGGGATAGTCATAACTACTCTATTTAAAAATTAAACAATTACTTATTATAAATGCTGTATTTCGCCTTCGTGCTCTTCGGCATGCTCGTGCGTTTCACTGGCGAAACCAAAATACAGTGCGGCCAACATTGTGAAAATATAGGCCTGTAACAATGCCACCAATACCTCAATCATTGAGATGGCAAATGAGAGTCCGAATGATAGGGGACCACCAATCCAACTCTTAAATATGTAAATCAATCCAATCAAACTCATCAATACCACGTGTCCTGCAGTCATGTTCGCGTACAAACGGATAAGCAGGGCAAACGGCTTAATGAACATCCCCAAAACTTCGATGGGAACCAAAATGATATAGATAAGTATTTTTCCAATCCAAGGCATTCCATCGCCAAGTGGATCGAAGATGTGCAACCAATAATCCTTGGTACCAGTAAAGTTGGTCAACAAAAACACCAAGATGGCCAAGGCAGTCGTCACGGCAATGTTGCCGGTAACGTTTACCCCAAGTGGTGTTAATCCAAACATATTAAGGAACCAGATAAAGAAAAATGTGGTTAAAAGGAAAGGCATATACCTTTCATATTTTTTCTCTCCGATGTTTGCAATGGCAATGTCATCGCGAATGTAAAGAACAATAGGCTCAAAGAAGCGCCCAGCACCCTGCGCAATTCCTTCATTCTTTTTGTAGCTCTTTGCGAGCCCTCTGAACAACCATAATAGAAGAAGCCCTGTCACGATCATCATGAAGACACTTTTGGTGATCGACAAATCCAACGGACGAACATTGGTTGGGTGATCTCCGTGGCCTTCTTCATAAGTAAGAGTGCCATCGGCATCAGTTTTATAAATTTTGCTGTGGTACAAACGGTAATAGTTTCCGTTTGATTCTGCTACTTCTTCCCCATGATGGAACGCTGCTGAAGAAAAAACCTGAAGGCCATCATCCACCAAAATCACTGGAAGTGGAAAGCCTACATGATGCATTTCACCGTGGGCATCGGTATAACTGTAGATGTTGAAATCGTGGGAATCTTGAAGGTGGTGATTGATAAATTCCTTTACTTCCTTCTTGCGATCTTGTTGGGTTTCTCCCCCGTGGGCTTGGTCACTGGCAAAGCTCGTAGTGAACGTAAAAAGCCCAACAAGAATGCTCAGTAATCCAACGTATGTTTTTCTCTGCATACCGAACTAAAAATAGTGTCCTTAAAAATCGGTGCAAAAATACGCTTATTACTCAGAAACCAAAAAGAAAAACAGCTATTTTTTTAAGGGGTCTCTTCAGACCGAGAATCCTGATTATTAAGCTCTTTCGAAAGGTAGATTACTTCCAATGTCAGGCACAAGCTGTAGGGGACAAAAAAGGTAATAAATTCGGCGGTCTCCATATCGCCGTCCTTGTTGTAAAAAGGATAGAACACCAAGAAAAAAATCAAAAACTTAAATGCGCTTCCCCCCATGAATAGGAAGCCCGTATGGGACGATTTCGATCGCAGACTCCGTTCCACCAGCAACAGAACAAGAACTGCCATGGCAAAATTAAGGATATATGAGAGTAGGATTCGGTGTTCCCATAAGCGTTTGTCCATAATATTTAAGACAACCAAATGAAGTCCGAAAACGATCAATAAAAAAATCAGTAAAAACAGAATAAATCGAAGGCTTTTTCCAGACATCTTTAGGAGTTGAGGTTTTTCGTTTGTTGAACCACCAAAAACAAGGAAGCAGCTACTCCCACTAATGTGCAGATAATCAAAAAGGGCTTGCCCCCTTCTGAATAGGTTGTATCAAGCCATTTTCCCAATTGGACAAACAGGTAAATAATGGCACCCATCTGTATGGCAATGCCCGATAGGATGGCCCATCGTTTTACGGCATTGTTTCCTTTGGACATGGAATTTGCTTAAGATTCAGAGATTTCCGATGTGGTGCCTGTTTTTTTGAATCGGTGTTGCCGATCGAACAAACTATTCCCGGTAGCTACTTCTTCTTTCTCCGTTTTTTGCAAGGTCGCTTTCGGAGTGGCTCCCTGCATAGAACAGGTTGCGTTGAAGGTAGCCCCTGGCTCGACCGCCAATTTGCCAACAACTACTTCCCCTTCTATATGGGCCGTGGATTTGAGCGTCAAGGTTCCCGAGACATTCAAGGTTCCTTCGAAACGTCCTTCCATATCGGCGTCTTCACAGATGAGTTTCCCTTTGATGAATCCCGATTTACCCAATACTACTTTAGAGGGTTTACTAATATTTCCCTCAATGGTTCCGTCGATTCGAAAGAATCCAGAGGAAACGATGTCCCCTTTTAATTGGGTTCCTTCGTTGATTCGGTTTTGATTTGTAGATGGCTCCATACTGATACTTTTCTCTTTTTTATCTGAAAACATAGGTTGTTATTTTTGAGAATTACTGTTTTCTTCTTCCACGTTCTGCAGGTTTAGGTAGTCATCCAAGTTCTTATGAATCTGAACAATTTTGTAGTTAGGGCTAGCTATTTCAAAATAAGGGCGTTTGATTTTGTATTTCTTGTTTTCTTTTAAAAGTTCGGCAAATCCTCTTCCTCCTAATTGTGTATTCAAACCATGAATAATCACAAAGTAAGTTTCTGGATTGTAATAATCTAAAGACACCTCCATATCCCGATAACGGTATTCTTCAATCGCTTCCAAGAGCTTGTCCTTCAATTTTTGAGCCTCTTCCAACTCCTCATGTTTGAATGAGTACACCACCTTCCAATTATCGCTTTCCGTTACAAAGGCCTTATTTCCCAATTTTGGGATGATGGTGGAATAAATCAATTGAGCTTCCTTGCCCTCCTCACTTTGGGGGTAATTTAAGGCCACAAAGTTCACGGCCTTTTTGTAGGCTTCATAGCCATCTCTTCGGCCCAAGGCCGTCGCCTTCAACATTTCCAATTTTGGAACGATATCATTCCCTGCATAAATATTTATATAATCTTCACTGGTTTCGATTACTTCATCGTACTGGGCCTCTTCGAATCTCTTATAAAGTGCTTTGTATTTGAATTCGGGACTGGATTCATCCGTGGCCAATTGAACACTTGGGTTTCTAAGAATTTCAGCGTAACGGGAATCGGGATGGTTGGTTAGGATGTCATTCTTCCATTTGTCTGCCATGGCTGTATTTTCCAACAAATCGTAAATTTTGTAAAGATTGTATTTGGAAGGCAATACCAATCGCTCTTGGGGTTGGTATCCCAACAAGGTTTCCAATCGGTTGGTGGCCAGATCGTATTCCCGGAATTTCTCTTTATAGATAAGTCCGAGTTGATAATAAGCAAAGTTTCGCTCCCGTGCAATACTGTCTATCAGGGCTTCTTCTTTTGGGATCTTAGAGAGATAGGTTTCCGGATCATACAGTACGCTAGTGTCGACAATTTCTTCTTTGTCATTCGCGGCAGCAATTTCATCCTCACCCGTAGCTACCCGAATAGTAGAAATTCGCCAATTGTCTTTTAATTTTCTATTTCCCCAGATTTTCTGGAATTCTTGACGCCCATAGGCTACGGTGGTGCTATTGTAGAAATAAAAAGTTCCTCCTTCCTCGGTTTTGGAAGTTCGTTTCTTGTAAAATTCTTGGTTGGCAATGGCCTCTTCTTGCTTAACCTTAGCAATGGAATCTTGGCGTGCCTTTTCTTTCAGCCCCTCAATATACTCATTAAAGAATGCTAATTGCTCGGCCTCCGACATAGAAGTAAGATGTAGAATGGAATCGTTCCGGGCGGCAATATCCTCGTACTTGATCACATCGGCCAAATTGTCCCTTTTCTTTTTCACCCTTCTCCATTGTCTGGATTTTTCTTCCAAAAAGGTAAGGGTACTATCATAGTAATTTCCGGCAGTTTTGTATTCTGCCTTATCGAAAAAGATTTCCGCTAAGGTTGAATAGTTGAGCGCTTGAAGGATTTGGTCCTCACGGTAGTTCTTGATGGACTTATTGTAAAAACTTACTGCGGTATCAACACTTTCAGTATTTCGATAAAATTCTCCATACTGGTTGTATATCAACGCCAAATAAGGACGGTTTTCACGGTTCTTTTCCAAATCATCCAATAATTCCAATAAAGCAATGCGATCTCCTTTCTCATAATCGAAGTTTCGCATCTGCTCCATATAGGCATTGATCATGTAAACGCGAGGGGATTTTCGATTCAATTCGATTACTTCTTGGAACGCCATATTTGCGCTGTCCTTTTCTCCTAATCGATTGTATAACTGCCCCTTTATGTAGGCATAACGCCCCCGCATTTCATTATCATCAACATATTCAGAAGCCACCTTTATCATGGGTAATGCGGCTTCCAAAGTATCCATATTGATGTAAGCCTGAGCCATAACAGCTGCTGCATCGGCTTTATCGTCATCACTTAACCCTTCTTTGTCCATCAAGAAGGCCAATTCTTCCAGAGCTCCTTCTTCATTGCCTAAACGAATGTTGGTTTTGGCTTTCCACATTCGAGCCTCATTGATGTTGTTACTGGTTGGATATCTGCTTAGGATAAAGTTGAAAGCATCTTGTGCCGGAACAAATCGTTGGTCGAAATATCGAGCTTTCCCCAAAAGCATATAGGCCTCATCAATCTGTGGATTGTATTCTTTACCATCCAGATAAATAGCGTGTTTTTGAATAGCTTTTGCCGCCTTTTCTTCGGCACGATTGAAATTGGCATTTCCCTTCTCTCCTGGTTTTGGCACCGCACTCTTAATCTCAAATCGTTCTACAGGCAGTATTTCCCAAAAATTGTCCCTATAGGTTTGGGACAGTTCCATGTTTCCAGCGTCCAAAGCCAAATATCCGTTATATAGGGCATTATATTCAGCTGTTACCGCATGAAAATTTCTGGACATAAAGGTGTTTTTTTTCCTAGAACAAGCCACCAATAAAAGGGCAGACAAAAGAAAAACGGAAAAATAGGGTAGGCGTTTCAAAATTATTTCAGTTTGTATAGTACTGTAACTTAATTCCTTTGTTTTTAGTATCTAAAGATACCTACAGGAGGGTAAAAATACGCTTCTTTTTTGTAACTGGAAGCTTTTCCTCTAAAAAATGGGCGCTTCCCAAAGGGTCGTTCATGGAAGAACTCAAATCGATTTGTATTTTTGCCAAAAATTTACGCTATGAGTCAGTTTCATTCACTAACCATTTCCGACAAAAAGCAGGAGACTCCGAACGCCATATCGATTGCCTTCGAAATTCCTAATTCACTTCGGGATGCTTACCAATTTAAGGCAGGTCAGTACCTGACCCTACGGTACCAAAAAGACGAACGAGAAATCAGGCGTTCCTATTCCCTGTGTTCTTCCGAGATTTCAGGAGAATGGCGCATTGGAATTAAGCGTGTTGAGGGCGGCTATTTTTCTGAAATTGCCAACAGCTCGTTGAAAGTTGGTGATGTTCTGGAAGTGATGCCGCCACAAGGTTTGTTTATACTTAATACCGACAGTAGCCATGAAAATAATTATTTTGCTTTCGCTGCAGGTAGTGGCATTACGCCCATTTTATCCATGATAAAAACGGTATTGGAAAAAGAGCCTAAATCCACCTTTACACTAGCCTATGGGAATCAGAATCTGGTTGAAACAATGTTTTATGAGGAACTGGAAGCCTTAAGAAAAGCACACCCCGAGCGTTTGCGAATCACCTATTTTTTCAGCCGTCAAAATGTAGAAGGATGCCGCTTCGGAAGAATCGAGCGTTCTATGGTGAATTTTCTACTTAAAAGCGAATATAAAAATATCGGATTCCATTCTTTTTACCTCTGCGGCCCTGAAGAAATGATCATGGAAGTAAAAGACACCCTCATGGAATTTGGCGTTAAAGAAAACGACATCCATTTTGAACTTTTTACGACAAAAGAAGAGGGAGACACCATGGGAGTCCTCACGGGCCAAACCCAGGCTACCATTACTTTGGATGATGAAACCGTCCGCTTTAACATGCCACGGGAAAAAAGCATTCTAGATGCTGCATTGGATCAAGGAATGGATGCCCCTTACAGTTGTAAAGGAGGTATTTGCAGCACCTGTATTGCCCGCCTTAAAGAAGGGAAGGTTGAAATGAAGAAAAATATGGTATTGACGGATAGCGAACTTGAAGAAAACCTTATCCTTACCTGCCAATCACATCCCACTTCCGATTTTGTGGTGGTGGATTATGATGACGTTTAGGTAAACAGGTCAACTATTCTTTGGGCAATCTTCTCTGGTGGTATCGTTGAAATTGCTTTATCATACCCTTCTGGAAATTTGTTCCCGTAAATAGAGGTTGGAATCAAGGGGTATTGATTTCTATCGGCCATGAATTGGTTTTCCATAGGCTGATGGAACGGCACGAAACCAGCATAAGGATGGGTAACCCCCCAAAGTGTAATGACAGGAATCCCGAAGAGAGCTGCCAAATGTCCATTGCCACTATCCATGGAAACCATGGCATCCAAATGACCCATACAATTGAGTTCCTCCTCAAAGCTCATTTCTCCAGCAAGATTCTCAACATTTTCAAATGAAGATGCCAGATGTTCTAATTGTTCCACTTCTTTTTTCCCGCCGCCAAACAGATAAATAGAACAGCTTGTCTTTGCATTGAGGATTTTGATAAGCTCCATTATTTTGGTTATTGGATAAACTTTGGAAGGAAACGCAGCAAACGGGGCTATCCCAATTTTCATGTTGGAACCTTGCCCTATAAATCGGGAGCAGGTTTCAGAAACTTTCGTTGTAGATGGTTTTTTCCAGGTTTTTAAATCAACTTTAAATCCTAGCTTTCGAAATACATCCGCATAGCGTTCATGGGTCGACTTTAGCGGTTGAATGTCCTTCCCTTCCGCTTGGGTAAGTTGGGCCTTTTCTCGTCTTCCTTTATCGATTTTCATGGAAGGAATCCCCTTCAGCCATAAAAAAGAGGTGACAACATTCGAGCGTATCACATTGTGCAAATCGGCCACCGCATCAATTTCCAGTGCTTTTAACTCATTCGCCAATCGCCATAGGCCAACACCACCTTTATGTTTGCCATAAACATCAACTTCATAAAAGTCAACATTTTTGAGATTTTTAAACATAGGCTTGAAAAAGCCTCTTGATACCACAGTGATTTTAAGATGGGGGTAGAAATGCGACAACACCTGTAAAACAGGTACCGTCATGGCTACATCCCCCATAGCCGATAGACGCAGTACGGCGATATGCTTCGGCAGTTCCAATCTTTTACTTTTGACTCCTAAGAACCGGGTTCAATTCATCATCATTGTACATTTTCATCTGTTTGTAGACTTTCATGTACTTTCTTCCTTGCGCGATGTCCTCCAATAATTGCTCTATGGCAGTACTTAAATCGGTACGCTGCTCCAAAAGAACGTTCAGTTTCTTCTGACAAGCAGCTCGATGTTCTGGGCTTGCATCTTCCCTTTCCGCTTCCTCCTTCATGTGGTAAATCTTAAGCGCCAAAATAGAAAGTCGGTCGATTCCCCAGGCAGGACTTTCGGTGTTGATAGTGGCACCTTCTTGAACAGGAACCTCCTTGTACTTTTCCAAAAAATAGCTGTCGATATATTCCACGGTATCGGTACGATCTTGATTGGAAGCATCTATTTCCCGTTTCAATCGTAAGGCATCGACTGGATCGATATTTGGATCGCGAATGATATCTTCATAATGCCATTGTACTGTATCTATCCAGCACTTTCGATACAGTAAATGTTCCAACAATTGGGTATTCTTATCATAGGGATTGTGGAACTCTTGGTACGGGTTATCTTTGATGTGGTAGGTGTCTATTACCTTTTGGAAAATTGTATTGGCCGTTTCGGTAAACATGATATTCATTTTAAAGGAAGTCTTTGCAAAGGTAACCTATTTTCCGCAGTAAGTGTCGGACTCGGATACCCTTTTACATGTTCAATAGCCCTCTATAGAAAAGGCAATACTATAGGAAGGATTAGCAATACCCACATCATGAGCTCCCTAAGCCATAGATCGGAATTGCGTTCCAGGTAGGTTGCAAGTATCAAGGCAAATCCAGGTGCAATGTAAACGAGTTCAGCTCCGGTTTTGTTCGGAGCTACCGTAGCGACTAAAATTCCAACGACGGCAACAAAAAATCCCAATACAAAATTGCTTTTATATTTCTTCGGAATTTCGGGCATCAGAATAATTCGGAAGAAAAAGCTCCAGATCAAAAAGGCGAACAGTACCGTTATAGCGATAAGGTGTGTCACATTTCCATATTCTCGAAACAAGAGGGAGGGTTTTTGTGCCCATGTCGTCAGCCAATGAAACGAATCTTGTTTCATCAGAAAATAGGCAGAAAAAATTAGCAATAACCCAACTCCCGTAATAGGAGGTATAAAGTAATACCTAAATCGAAGTTCCTTCATGGAAGTAATAGCTATATAAAGTGGAATAAACCAAAGGACATTCCAAAAGTAAAAGTAGGTAGCAACAAAAAACCAGAAGCTTGCATCGGTAATTTTGCGTACATCGTTCCGTCCAGATTGAAGGCTAAACATCCTTCGCAGCCCCAATAACACAAAAAACAACCCCCATAAAACCTCCGAATGGAATGCCAATGGAACAAGCAAAGCCGAAGTACTGAAACTAAAAATTCCGAGGGTATTGGAAGCGGTGAGTGCGTTTTTTCGGATAAAAAAATCCACCAATAACATGGAGAAAATCAACAAGGTGCCTTCCATGAGCACTACTAGTAACGATGTCACTTCCCAGCCTACTGTTCTAGCTGTCGTTGCTTGTAAAAAAAGAACCGCCACCAAATAAATGCTCAGCAGCAGGTAATTGAAGGGACTAGATTTATCAAAAAAGCTTGTAAGCATACGGCTTAATTTCTATTTTTGTGACCTAAATATACTACTATGACTTGGAAAGGATTCTTTGAAGGCATACAATCTGTTGCGGAGACATTGTTATTTAATCCCTTGGATGCAATTCGTGCTTGGGAATTGGATACTTGGTGGGGAGCCAACTTTATGAGTTGGACATTCCTTCTCATTGGCTTTGTGGCATTTATTTACTGGATGAAACAATTGTCCACTTTCAACTCCAATGGTGAGGAAGACCGCAGCCAGACTTCTCATTCCTATTTGGGCTAGTCGAGACTATAAGTCAAAACCGATATCGGTTCTATAATACATCTTATCAAAAGTTAGTTTTTCTATCTCTTGGTAAGATTTTTTTATGGCCTTTCTGAAATCGTTATCTAGGGAAGTAATTGCAATAACGCGACCGCCATTAGTTACCACTTTCCCATCCTTGATTGTCGTTCCGGCATGAAAAACAATGCTGTCTTGAACTTGTTGTAGCCCCTGAATTTCTTTTCCCTTTTCATAAGCTTCGGGGTAACCTCCAGACACTACCATGATGGTAGCCGCCGCACGCGGATCCAACTCTAGATCTGCTTCACCGAGTTTCCCTTGAGCCGTTTTTTCCAACAAAGTAACCAAGTCACTTTTTATTCGAGGAAGTACCACTTCGGTTTCGGGGTCCCCCATTCGCACGTTATATTCAATAACATAGGGTTCGCCATTCACCTTGATGAGGCCGATAAAGACAAACCCTTTGTAATCGATAGCTTCTTGTTTTAAACCATTAATGGTGGGTTTCACAATTCGCTCTTCTATTCTGTCCAAAAAGTTTTTATTTGCAAAGGGAACTGGGGAAACGGCTCCCATCCCTCCAGTATTCAGTCCGGTGTCTCCTTCACCAATGCGTTTATAGTCTTTCGCCGTAGGCAAGATTTTATAATTGGCGCCATCTGTCAAGACGAAAACACTAAGTTCAATTCCATCTAAAAATTCTTCAATCACCACTTTTGCGCTAGCGGATCCAAACTTTGCGTGGGCCAACATATTTTCCAATTCCTTTTTCGCTTCGGCCAAGTCCTTCAGAATTAACACCCCTTTACCGGCGGCCAAACCATCTGCTTTAAGAACATAGGGAGGCTTAAGCGTCTCTAAAAATGCCTTTCCTGCTTCCAAGGTATCCGCAGTAAAGCTTTGATATGCTGCGGTAGGAATGCCGTGGGTCGCCATAAATTCTTTGGCCCTTTCTTTACTGCCTTCCAACGACGCCCCCTGTTTTGAGGGCCCTACTAACAATACCTCCTTTAGGTCCGAATCTGCTTTGAAAAAATCCACGATTCCTTCTACTAACGGATCCTCTGGTCCTACCACGACCATGTCGATTGCGTTTTCAAGTACTGCTTTTTTTATGGCTTCAAAATTGGTCACCGAAAGTGGAAGGTTCGTTGCTATTGCTTCCGTGCCTGCATTGCCTGGGGCAACAAACAGGTTTTCACAACGAGGGCTTTGAGCAATTTTAAAGGCAAATGTATGTTCCCTGCCACCGGAACCAAGGACTAAAATATTCATGGGAGAAGGCTTTATTTTTCAGCTTCAAAAATAATTGTTTGTAAATTGAAGCCCTAATTTTTCGGGTAAAACCTGACTGTCAACATCGCTAAATGTATCCATTGCTATTAGAAAAATTGATTCTCCCCTTAGGGTCCTTGTTCTTTGGGGGCAATTTCCACAGGCAGATTAAAGAATGGGATTGTTACGACACCCTTTCGGAATCGGAGTTGTTGGCCATTCAAGAAACCCGATTAAAGGAAATGATGGCCTATGCCCTTGAAAAGGTGCCTTATTACCAAACGTTAGGATTAACGAAGGAAACCCCTTTAGAGCAATGGCCTATTCTCACCAAAGAAATATTGAGAAAACATCATGAAGAACTGGTTTCATCAGCATACGATACAGAAACCCTGGTTAAGAATTTTAGCAGTGGTAGTAGCGGTATCCAGTCGTTTACCTATATGACCCATGAGGAGCGGTTCTTGGTGCGCGCCATTCAAACCCATTGGTGGAAATGGGGTGGATATCGTCCTGGGGAACCCATGCTTCAGTTTGGTATTTCCCCAAAACGGTCATTCAGTAAAAAACTTAAGGACCTTTTTTTTCGCGTCCAATATGAGGAAGCTTTTACCCTAACGGAGGAAAAACTAGATCGAATTATTGCGGCATTTTCACGCACAAGACCTCAGCATATAGCGGGCTATCCCTCTGCAATCAATGAATTGGCCAAAAGAGTGATTGCGCGGAATATGACACTTCCTTTTGTGAGCCTGCACTCTTTGGGAGACAAACTATTTCGTGAATATCGAGAGAATTTCAATAAGGCTTTCGATGAACCAGTAATCGTAAATACCTATGGTTGTGGGGAAGGTTTTATGATGGGTTGTCAGTTGGATCTAGAGGCTTACTACATTATGGCACCCCATGTTTATATTGAGGTTGTTGACGACCAGGGAAATCCGATTCAATCGGGTGAAAAAGGTCACATTCTGGTGACGAGCCTAACCAATTTTGCCATGCCGTTATTTCGGTATAAGTTAGGGGACCTTGGAAGTATACTGCCAAAAGAAGAGTATCCTTCCAGCAGAAAGTTTTCCTATCCG
>CAZOSF010000008.1:21300-53571 GCA_964582415.1 uncultured Alteromonas sp. | reverse complement strand
CTCACGAATTTAATACTGCCTTAACAACTCAAAGACTACCGTTATTGTATTTTTACGCTTTCTCAAACAATGAACCTGATTATCGATTTAGGAAATACCCAAACCAAACTGGCTGTATTTGAACAAAATACACTGGTTGATAAATCGGTTGCCAGGTTGGAAAACCTACTGGAAAGTGTAGCTGCCATTTTTGAGACCTATCCACAGATTTTCCAAACCATAGTGTCTGCCGTTGGGGATTTTCCCAGGCAACTGGAAAAAATGCTTCGCGCACAGGGACCAGTACTGTTTTTGAACCCCACCACAAAAGTGCCATTCGTTAACCTGTATGAAACGCCATCAACTTTAGGCGTCGACCGAATTGCTTTGGTGAGTGCGGCTTGTGTTCAGTTTCCAGGAGATCCAGTATTGATTATCGATGCGGGTAGTTGTATCACCTATGATTTTAAGGATAGAAATGAACAGTATTTGGGAGGAGCAATTTCGCCAGGATTATCCATGCGATACAAGGCAGTACATAATTACACGGCTAAGCTTCCGGCACTAGATCCAAAAAAACCGGAAGATTTTATTGGTAGCTCAACAAAAGATTCCCTTCATATTGGGATAGTATTGGGAATAGTGAATGAAATTGATGGATTCATCAATGCATATAAAGACAAATTTGAAGGACTTAAGACAATTTTTACAGGAGGAGACGCTCATTTTTTGCGAGATAGATTAAAAAATGACATCTTTGCCAACCCGAATTTTTTGTTGGAGGGTCTCAATTACATTTTAGAATATAACAAAGATTGATTTTGAAGCGATTTTTAATAGCTGTTCTACTCCTAATTTCAGCCTATGGCTATTCTCAGGAAGGAACAACTTCCCCATATTCATTTTTCGGAATTGGAACGTTAAAGTTTCGAGGTACTGTTGAAAATAGAAGTATGGGAGGTATTGGGGTTTATTCCGACAGTATACACCTAAATCTTCAAAACCCAGCAGGGGTTGCAGGGTTGCGTTTGGTGAATTATTCCATTTCTGCAAGCCATAAAAGCAATACGCTCACCACGAGCACAGACGAAGAAAAAGCAACAACGACCACTTTAGATTATTTGGCCATTGGTATACCAATGGGTAAGTTTGGAGCGAGTTTTGGATTGATTCCTTACACTGCTTCTGGATATAAGTTGGAAAGCATTCAAGGAGATAGAACCACCCAATATACGGGGACGGGAGGGATGAATAAGGCCTTCTTAACGGTAGGATATCAAATTACCCCCAACTTAAGCGTGGGTATTGATGCTAACTACAATTTCGGAAACATAGAAAATACAGCCGTAAGCTCTCAAGAGGAAATCCAATTGGGAACCCAAGAAATCAATAAATCCGATATTCTTGGATTCAGCTTTAATTTTGGAGCATTGTATCACGCGCATCTCACAGATAAGTTGGAGTGGTGGAGCTCGATTGCCTATACTCCAGAAACCGATTTTGTTGCTGAAAATAGTAGGACAATTTCCACCGTACTAGAATTGCCAACGGGAAGCTTGTTGGAGATTGACACCCGTGATATTACTGTTGCAAATACCGATTTCACGTTTCCCTCTCAATTAACCTTGGGAACAGGTATCGGACAGTCTAAAAAATGGTTTTTTGGAGCGGAATACTCCTCTCAGAAAACAAGTAACTTTACCAACCGAACTTTTGAACTAGAAAATGTTATCTTTGAAGATGCGTCCAAATTTCGATTTGGAGGCTTTTATATTCCGGACTATAATTCCTTCGGAAGTTTCTTAAAACGAGTGGTTTATAGAGGTGGATTCCGTTTCGAACAAACTGGGATTAACATCAACGGAGAGGATATCAATGAGTTTGGCATATCTTTTGGACTTGGTCTCGGACTGGGAAGAACTTTCTCCAATGTAAACCTTGGTTTTGAATATGGAAATCGGGGAACAGAGAACAGCGGATTGGTAAAGGAATCTTTCTTTAATATTTTCATCGGGTTGTCCCTGAATGATAAATGGTTTGAAAAACGATTATACGATTAATATGAAATTTGAGAGAATTATGAAAACGAGAACGACTTTGTTTTTATCATTAATGGTTTTTGTGTTTGTGGGTAAGATGCAGGCGCAAGATCCCTGTGCAGTATCAGCTTCTTTGTTTACTGAACCTGCCAAGGTAAAAAATTATGATGCCGCATTACAGCATTACAATAAGGTGGTAACAGATTGTCCTCAATATAGTTTGGCGATTTACCAATATGCAGTAAAGATGTTTGAGCACTTTATTGAAAAAGGTGATAAAAGTAAGATTTCCGATCTGGAAAAGGCCTATGACCTTCGTATGAAATATTATCCAAGCAAAAGTAAGGCTGGGGATATTTTGTCCGATATCGCTCAAATCAAATACGATAATGGCATTGGTACCAAGATGGAGCAGTTCAAAGCATTCGAACATGCCTATAAAGTGGATGAGGAAAATTTCAAAAGTCCAAAACGTATTTATACCTACTTTTCATTAGGAATGGATTTATACAATGAAGGCCAAAAAGATATCCAAGAAGTATTTGACCTATACGACGTTATTGTAGAAAAAATTGAAAAGGAAGAAGGCTATTATGCTGCTCAAGTAACAGAATTAATTAATAAAGAAGAAGGCGGTTCAGCATTGGATGCAAAAGACAAGAAAAAGCTGGAGGCTTACGAAAAGAATCTTGGGTACTATAGCCAAATCAAAGGAAGTGTGGATACAAAATTGGGAACAATTGCAGATTGTGAAAACCTTATTCCACTCTACGAAAAGAATTTTGAATCTAAGAAGGATGATGTGGCTTGGTTGAAAAGTGCTGCCGGAAGATTGAACGCCAAGGATTGTGAAACCCCTTTGTTCTTCCAAATGGTACAGCAACTGCACAAGCTACAACCCTCTGCAGCTTCTGCCTTTTATCTAGGGCGATTGGCCGATCGTGAAAAACGAGGAAGTGAAGCTATAGAATATTACAATCAAGCGGTAGAACTAGAAACAAACCAAAGCAAGAAAGCAGATTACCTATTTGCCATTGCTGAAAATTACCGTACTAAAGGCAGTTACAGTACTGCTCGTAGTTTCTATAACAAAGTATTGGAAATTAAACCTGGAAAAGGAATTTGTTATTTACGTATCGCCGATATGTATTCTAAGGCAGCCAATGATTGTGGTTCTTCCGTATTCGAAAAAAGAGCTATCAACTGGCGTGCAGCTGAATTGGCTGAAAAGGCCGCTCGTGTAGATGCGGGAATTGCGTCTACAGCACAGGCAGCAGCAAGCTCTTACAGACAAAGAGCTCCAAGTAAAAGCGATATATTCACTGAAGGAATGGCAGGAAAAACGGTTACCTTCAACTGTTGGGTAGGAGGAAGCGTTCGAGTACCGAACCTATAGATGAAAATCATAGTACAAAGTATCAAAAGCGTGGTGGTCATTACGGTGGCCATCACGTTTTTTGCGTGTGAAGGGAATTACCAGAATGTACAACGATTGAATTTGCAGGAAGGGGCCCCCGTGGCGGAAGGAAAAAACGTCAATCTATTTTATACCGATTCCGGAAAAGTCGTAACCAACTTAATGGCTCCCGAATTGTTGGATTATTCCAATTTTGATTTTTCTTACCAAGAATTCCCAAAAGGGGTGGAAGTTCATTTCTTTGATAAAAGCGGAAAGAGTGTGATCAAATCAGACTATGCAATCCGCTTCGATAAAACGGGACTTGTTGATCTGCGAAAGAACGTCGCCCTTACTACGGCCGATGGAAATGTTCTTAGGGCACAGCAGCTGTATTGGGACCAGCAGCACAAATGGGTATTTACCAATGAGCCCTATCGAATTACCTTCAAGGATGGTTCCTATAATGATGGGGCCCGATTTGATGCAAATGAAGATTTTACCCTATTTTTGTCTCGAAACAATGATGGGGTGCAACTTATCGACCAATCTCAAAACGATACCACAGATGGGAAATAAAATATACCGACTTTTTGAATATGCTTATATATTTATGGCATTGTTCTCAATATACCTGGTAATCACCAATTGGGAGAACAATCGTGAGCGGGCCTATATCTTTGTTTTCTTCGGGATTGTCGCTATTTTTATGTTTTTCTTTAAAAGAAGGTTCCGCAAAAACCTTGAAAAGCGAAACAAAGACAGCTAGATGGAAGTTCAAATCCCGATTATTATCTCTTCCCTGATTCTTTCTGCCTTCTTCTCGGGAATGGAAATTGCTTATGTGTCTGCCAACAAAATCCATATCGAGATTGAAAAGAAACAAAAGAATTTTTTGGCCAAGGTTTTAGATCGAATTACTCGACGGCCTTCAAAATTCATTGCTACAATGTTGGTGGGAAATAATATCGCCTTAGTGGTGTATGGATTTTTTATGGGACGTGTTCTGGTCCAATGGTTACCGCTGGAGGGGTTTTCGGAAATATTGGTGCATACCCTGATCTCTACATTAGTGATACTCTTGACCGCCGAATTTCTGCCAAAGGTATTTTTTCAAATTTATGCAAATCAATTATTGAAAGTATTTGCAGTCCCTGCTTACATTTTCTATTTGATATTTTCCTTTATTTCAGAATTTGTCATTTGGATTTCAGATTTGGTATTAAAAGTCTTTTTCCGAACCCAAGGAGATGCCGTTCAGCTTTCTTTCAGCAAAGTGGAGTTGGGGGACTATATCAACGAGCAAATGGAAAGTTTGGAAGAGAAAGATGGTATCGATAGCGAGATTCAAATTTTTCAGAATGCATTGCAGTTTTCAGAGGTGAAAGCTAGGGAGGTCATGATTCCTAGAACAGAGATTGTGGGTGTGGAAATAGATACAACTCCTAAAGAATTGAGCAAATTGTTCAGTGAAACTGGGCTTTCAAAAATATTGGTCTTCAAAGAAAATCTCGACAATATCTTGGGCTACGTGCACTCGTTTGAGTTATTTAAAAGACCACCCAATTTGAAAAAGGTATTGATGCCTGTGATATTCGTACCTGAAACTATGCTCGCCAAGGATGTGTTGAATATCTTAACGCGAAAACGGAAGAGTATGGCTGTGGTTATCGATGAGTATGGTGGAACTTCCGGGATTATAACTGTTGAAGATATCATCGAAGAACTTTTTGGAGAGATTGAAGATGAACATGATAGTGTAGAAATGATAGAAGAAGCCTTGGGAGGGAATCGCTATCGTTTTTCAGCACGATTGGAGGTAGATTATCTAAACGAAGCCTATAAATTGGATCTTCCTGAAGGGGAACACTACGAAACATTGGGTGGTTTGATCGTGAATTTTACCGAGGAAATTCCAGAAAAGAATGAAACTGTAGAAATCGACGGCTTCTCATTTACAATTTTGGAAGTTTCCAATACAAAAATAGAATTGGTGGAACTCAGTAGAACTGAGGAAGACTGATTTTTTCTGCTGCGTATTTTTTTCCCTTTTGTATTTTATAAATCGATTGAAAATGGTATTTTCGCCCCCTATTAATTTAACGAAACCATGGCAGTTTTAAATAGTATTCGAAAGAGAGGCTTTTTCCTCATTCTGATTATCGCACTGGCACTTTTTGCCTTTGTGTTGGACGGACTAATCAACAAGAAAACAAGTGGAGGGGGTGATGTGCAAAATGTTGTAGCCGCCATCAATGGAGAAGAAATCACCCGAGAAGATTTTATGACCCAAGTTGAGAACTACCAGCGTAGTTTGGGCCCAAGTGCTTCTCAATCATTAGCGATGAATCAGGTTTGGGATCGTGAGCTTCGCACTATTCTATACAAGCAACAAGCCGAAAAATTAGGTCTTTCTGTTGGAGAAGAAGAAATCAATGATCAATTGCGATTAACACTTTCCAACAATCCTACTTTCCAGGACGAGAACGGCTTCTACAGTGAAGCAAAAGTGGTGGAGTATGTGGCTAGTATTAAAGGGAATCCAGCTCTAAAACAAGAATGGAACAACTTCATCGAGGGATTGCGTGAAGGCCTGATCCAACAAAAATATGTGAATTTGGTTCGTAGTGGTATGATTACCACCCTTGCCGAAGGGGAACAACAATATCGTTTCGAAAATGATAAGGTGAACATTGAATATGTGCAAGTTCCTTATAGCAAGATTGCAGACGAAGATGTTCCAGTAACTGATGCCGAGATCGAAAAATACATCCGTGAACATGCCGACGAATTTGAAGTAGATCCTATGGTCGACATCGAATACGTTAGTTTTGAAGAATCACCTTCAATAGAAGACATCGATAATGCACGTGCTGAAATGGAAGGACTTGTTACTCCTTTCGAGAATGCAGAGGATGTGGAACTCTTTATTACGGATAACTCAGATGTTGCTAACAACGATCGTTGGTTGGCGGCGGAAGATTTCCCTGAAGTTTTGAAGGATACCCTATTGACCCTTCCTCAAGGAAAAGTGTTTGGGCCTTACAAAGATGGCGAGACTTTTAAAATTTCTAAAGTTACAGCGAGTATTCAAATGCCAGATTCTGTGGAAGCGCGTCACATTTTGATTCGCCCAGGTCTTAGTCCAGTAGATAGTATTACCAGGAGTACGGCTCAAGCCCGTAGCTTTGCGGATAGTCTATTGACGGTATTGAAGGCAGACAAATCAAAGTTTGCTACTTTCGTTGAAAAATATTCCACCGATACTGGAAGTGTTGAAAAAGGAGGGCACTATGATTACTTTGGTTATAATACCATGGTAGCGCCATTCCGTGACTTCTGTTTCGAAGGAAAAGTGGGTGATCTTGGTGTAGTTGAGACTCAGTTCGGTTTCCATATTATTGAAGTGGAAGGACAAAAAGGAATTCACCCAGCGTACAAAATCGCTACAGTGACCAAAGAAATTGAACCTTCCGAAAGCACTTTGTCGATGGTTTTTTCTGAATCGGCAAAATTTGAGGAAGCGGCTAGAGATAATGATTTTGCGAAAGCAGCGGAGGATAAAGGTTTAACGCCTAAACCAGTAAATAGAATCGGAAAATTGGATGCTACAATTCCTGGAATTGGAAATAACAGAACGATTATTAATTGGGCATTTCAAGATGAAACAAGCGTAGGAGACGTAAAACGATTCAATATCAACGATAGTTATGTTGTTGCTCGTCTTACTAGAAAAAGCGACACAAAAGCATTGATGAGTGTCTCTGAAGCTTCAGCAACGGTAACGCCTATCTTAAGAAAACAAAAGAAAGCGAAAAAGATCAGAGAGGGCATTAGTGGTGCTACCCTCCAAGAGATAGCCAGCAGTCAGAATGTTACCGTAAAAACCGCAAGTGCTTTAACACGTTCTAATCCAACCATCGCAGGTGCAGGAACAGAGCCTGTTGTTGTGGGTAGGGCATTCGGTGTTGGTGAAGGACAAACCACGGAGCTAATTGATGGAGAAACAGGGGTATTCGTTGTGCGGGTATTGGCTGTTACCAAGGCACCGGATCTTGAAAACTATGCGCCTTATGCTAACCAAATGAGCAGTAGCGCAGCAAACACTCTAAGTAAGTCGGTGTTTGATGCTCTGAAAAATGCTGCCGATATCGAAGATAACAGAGCCGATTTCTACTAAGAAATAGAAAGAATCAAAAATAAAAAGGGCCCGATTCGGGCCCTTTTTATTTGATCATCTCTTTAAAAGGTATGAGCGTCGCATACCCTCGTTCTTCAAAATAAGCTTCAGGGTTTTGTTCGGAAATTGCCAAAACAAAATCGCCTCCCCAGGCTCCAAGACTTTTAATACTGCCTTTGAAATCCGGAAATAAACGTTCCTTTTGCGTTGGAATTTCCAAGGTTCTAGAGACGATTTTCTCGTGTTCTTCCAGTAATTTGACAAATCGATCTAAGGATTTTACTCGAGGTAATTCTTTTGAAATTAGATTGATACGTAGATCATCTTCGTAGGAAATCAATTTATGAGAATACTTTTCAATTTCCAATCGGCTATCCGTTTTCTGATTCAAATGAAGGAAATAAAGATAATCTGTAAAATCCCATTCAAGGGCGAGTTCCTGTATTTCAGGTTCCTCACTTTTCCATCGATACAGTAATGGTTTTCCGCGTTCTGCAATTGCAATATCATAACCGCTTCCTTCAAATGTAGCCTTTAATAGTTGATAAGGGTTTACTTCCGCCCATTGTGACAACAGATAAATTATGGTGGAGGAGCTTCCCAAGCCCCATTCTGATGGAAATTCAAGGTAAGTATTTACCTGAAAGCCATTTGCTTTTTTCAGAAACTCTGGGTTTAGAGCGTGGGCCTCATGTAAAAATTTCAATAATTGATGCGTTGTTTCATCTTTGCCATGAGTGCTCACTTTGCCGTGCTTCAGGTTGAAATCATGTTGGAACCATACCGATCCGTCTTCGGCATGACTTGTCCACAATAGATATGGCGCATCTATTTCTTTTACCTCCATTCGTTGTCCAAAACGGGTAGGTAGCGCGAAACCCCAAGCGCCATCCATGAGAAAATATTCTCCGGAAATCAATAATTTCCCATGTCCATAATAGGTTTTCATTTGAATCGTAGATTTTTGATGAATTGTGATACCGCATTATGTGAGATGCGTTCCTTTTTAAAATGCTTTATTGCCATTTCCTTTTCATTTTCGGTCGCCTCCAGTTGGTTCAGAATATTCATAAGGTGCATTTTCATGTGTCCCTTTTGAATTCCTGTGGTTGTCAATGAACGAATGGCAGCAAAATTTTGTGCCAATCCAGCTACGGCAATAATTTCCATTAATTCTTCGGCCGATGGATGTTGAAGGAGGGCTAAGGCTACTTTCACCAACGGGTGAAGTGAGGTTAATCCGCCAATGGTGCCCAATGCCAATGGTAGTTCGATTGAAAAGTGGAACACATCCCCCTTAATTTCTGCCTTCGTAAGGCTGCTATATTTGCCATTACGAGCCGCGTACGCATGAACTCCTGCCTCTATTGCCCGAAAGTCATTGCCAGTAGCCAGAACCACAGCGTCCACACCATTCATGATCCCTTTATTGTGAGTTACAGCACGGCGGGGTTCTACCGCTGCCATGGTTACGGCTTTTACAAAGTTTTCCGAAAAAGTAAGCCCATCCATTCCGTTATTATCCATTTTTGACACAGGACAACGAACTTCGGCACGCACCAAACATTCTGGAACGTAATTGGAGAGAATGCTCATAATTACTTCGGGAAATTGGTCGGTGTTTTGAAAGAGCGGGTGTTTTTCTGCCGCTACCTCCCATATCTTGGCCATTTCTTCCAAACAACTATTGATGAAGTTGGCCCCCATTGCATCCTTGGTTTCAAAGGTGGCATGAAGCTGATAATAGCCCGCTAGGTTTTCAGTAGCATCGATTAATTCCAAGGATTTCAATCCACCACCTCGTTTTTTCATATTGGTTTCGAGGGGGGCAATTCCTGTCAATAAAAGGTCCTTTATTGAATTATAAAAAGCGAAAAGTTCTTCTTTGTTACCATCAAAAGAAATATGTACCTGTCCATTTTTCAATGTGGAAATCACCTCGGTATGGAAACCGCCACGGTCCATCCAGAACTTGGCAGCATTACTGGCTGCCGCAACCACCGAACTCTCCTCAATAACCATGGGAATCACATAGGCCTTATTGTTGATGATGAAGTTTGGGGCAATGCCGAAAGGGAGATAAAAATTGGAAAGGGTATTTTCAATAAAGTCGTCATGAAGTTTTTGAAGCTGCGGCTCGGTATTCCAATATTGTTTGAGGATCTGTTTAAATTCTTCCTTGTTGTCCAAAAAATGGGTTATGATCCAATCGATTTTTTCTTCTTTGGATTTTTTCGAAAAGCCACTAATAGTCTTAGATTCCATCACCTACTTCTTAAGTCGCAAATATACAGCATTATACTTGTTTTTGGAGTTCATTTGAGTGTTCATAATTGCGGTATTTAAGGTAAAAAGCGTATATTTCACGATATTTTAATTTAAAATAAGCCTAACAAAAAAATTACAATTTGAGAAACTCTTTTTCTACCGCTGTGTTGGCATTTTTAGTCATGCTCCTCACTACTTCAATAAATGCACAGCAAAAGGAAATTACGTTAGAAGAAATTTGGGGAGGAAAATTCTCTACTAAAACGTTACAGAGATTACATCCATTGAATGATGGTGCTCATTATTCTGTGATTGAATCAAAATCCTATTCCGGCACTTCCGAAATCAATAAATACGAGTACAAATCTGGAGGTCTTGTAGAGACTTTGGTAAGCGCTGCTGCAATTCCTGGTTTGAATAGAATTGACTCCTATGCTTTCAGTGCCGACGAAACAAAAATATTGTTGGGTACCAACCTCATTGGAATCTATCGTCATTCGAACAAAGGTTTCTACTACGTTTACGATAGGAAGACATCCTCAGCAGAACTGGTGGTCGATTTACAGATTCAAGAGCCCACCTTTAGTCCGGATGGGACTCAGGTCGCTTATGTGTACAATAACAATATCTATGTTAAAAATCTCGCATCGGGCCAAATCCAACAAATCACGACCGACGGGGAGATCAATAAAGTGATTAACGGCTGTACCGATTGGGTATATGAAGAAGAATTTGCCTTCGTAAGAGCCTATGAGTGGAGTTCAGACGGAAAGAAGATGGCCTACCTTCGTTTCGATGAATCGGAGGTGCCAGAACTCTCTATGGATGTGTATGGTTCAAAATTATACCCTACACAACAGGTTTTTAAATATCCCAAAGCAGGAGAGGAAAATTCCAAAGTGAGTTTGCACCTTTATGACATGTCTACTGGGAAAACCCAGACCGTAAATCTTTCCGAATTTCAGTCCTATTACATCCCAAGAATCAAATGGACGCAGGATGCAAATATTTTGAGTGCACAGTTGCTTAACAGGCATCAAAATGTATTGGATTTGGTATTTGTGGATGCTTCCGATGCTACGACCAAGCTTATTTTACAGGAGAAAGACGCAGCCTATGTGGATGTCAACGACCATCTTACTTTTCTAAACGACAATGGTTTTATTTGGATGAGTGAAAAAAGTGGCTGGAATCATCTTTACTTATATGATCGGAAAGGTAAATTGATGCGTCAGATTACCAAGGGACCTTGGGAGGTAACCAACTTTTACGGGTTCAATCCATTGAATGGTCGACTGTATTATCAGAGTACCGAAAATGGTTCCATTAACAGGGATGTTTATTCCATTTTGAGAAATGGGGACAACAAAATACGACTAACGAGTGACAGCGGAACAAATAGTGCACAATTCAGTGCCGATTTCTCTGTGTTTATCAATACGTTTTCGAACACGCAAACGCCATATACGTACACGCTTCATAATGGATTGGATGGCAAGCCTTTGCGTGTCATCAAGAATAATGATGCTGTGAAGGCATTGTTGGAGAACTATACCATGTCGCCCAAAGAATTCTCTACCATCCAGGTAAATGGTGAATCCTTGAACATGTACATGATCAAGCCAGCTAATTTTGATCCATCGAAGGCATATCCGATGCTGATGTATCAATATTCCGGGCCTGGTTCTCAGAGTGTAGAAAATCGATGGAATGGTGCTAATGACTACTGGCACCAGATGTTGGCTCAAAAGGGAGTAATTGTGGTTTGTGTAGATGGTCGTGGTACGGGATTGAAAGGCCGTGACTTTAAGAAGATGACCCAATTGCAATTAGGTAAATATGAAGTAGAAGATCAGATTGCCGTGGCACAAAAACTTGGTAAATTGCCTTACATCGATGCTGCACGAATTGGAATATGGGGATGGAGTTATGGAGGGTTTATGGCTTCCAATTGTTTGTTTCAGGGGGCCGATACCTTTTCTATGGCCATAGCGGTAGCACCAGTAACAAGCTGGAGATTTTATGATACTGTGTATACCGAACGCTACATGACAACCCCCCAGGAAAATCCCCAAGGTTATGACGATAATTCTCCGTTAACCCATGTTGATAAGCTGCAGGGAGATTTTCTGCTCGTGCACGGGAGCGCAGACGATAACGTGCACGTCCAAAACACTATGCGACTAGCCGAAGCTTTGATTCAAGCCGACAAACAGTTTGAATGGGCCGTTTACCCCGATAAAAACCACGGAATTTACGGAGGTAATACCCGAAAACACCTCTTTCGTAAAATGACCGTTTTTATTGAAGATCATTTGTTGGGAGATGAAATGCAGCAAATTAATACTATGTTTGAACAATCAACCTTAATTAAAAACAAATAGCGAGTTATGACTGATATCAAAATTAAAAAGGGACATCCACAAGGATTGATGACCCTGTTCTTCTCAGAGATGTGGGAGCGATTCTGTTATTACGGAATGCGTGTACTACTAACATTGTATTTGGTGAAATCTCTGATGAAAGGGGATGCAGATGCGGCGCTGATCTATGGTGCCTACACTGGACTTGTCTATGCCGCTCCGATTCTTGGAGGTAAAATGGCAGATAAATACCTGGGTTACCGAAATGCCGTCTTGCTTGGTGCTATTTTAATGGCCATCGGTGAATTCTTAATCCTTGGAGGAACAGAACAGTTCCTATTGATTGGGATGGGTGCATTAATTGTTGGAAATGGATACTTCAAAGCTAACATCTCCACTATTGTTGGGAAACTATATGAAGACGGAGATCCACGAAGAGATTCCGGATTTACTATTTTTTACATCGGAATTAATGTCGGCGCTCTAATGGCTACCACCATAGTGGCTTACATTGGTGAAACCTACGGATTCGAATATGGATTTGGTTTGGCTGGTTTTGGTATGCTACTCGGACTATTAATATTCTGGTTTGGACGTAAGAATTATGCGGCTGCACCTGGATTGGGTATTTCAGAAGAAGGAAAACAAAAAGTATTTGGACCTTTGAACAAAGCTCATTTAGTGGGTATCCTCTCCTTGTTTTTGATTCCTGTAGTTTATTTCCTCATCCTTCAGAATAGCTGGATGGATTATATTCTACTCGGTCTATTCATTTTTATCGCAATAGTTCTTATCAAGGCTGGGAAACAGGCAGATGTCCTCCAAAATGTACAGGTATGGAGGGATAGGATGATAGCCCTGATTGTTTTTATGATTATCAATGTGGCCTTTTGGGCTTGTTTCGAGCAGGCCGGGACTTCATTGACCCTTTTTGCAGATAGGAATGTAGACAGGATGATCTTTGGATGGGAAATGCCAGCATCCATGACACAATTCTTTAATCCATTCTTCATTATTGTTTTTGGTTCCATTTTCTCCGTAATGTGGGTAAAACTGGCTGCTAAAGGAAAAAATCCGAGCATTCCTATGAAGTTCGCCTTGGGAATTTTCCAGTTGGCACTAGGATTCTTAGTGACTCAAATTGGACTTCAGTTCGTGAATGAATCGTACCAGGTTCCATTGCTCACCTTATTGTTCCTATACCTTTTGCATACTACGGGTGAATTATTCCTTTCTCCTATCGGATTGTCTATGGTGACCAAACTATCTCCCAAAAATATTGCGGGTACAGCTATGGGGGCATGGTTCCTAAGCTTTGCTATCGCCAATTATGTGGGCGGTAAAATCGCCACGTTAACCGGCGGACACGGGGGTGGAGATCCTCTTTCTTCCGCGGAAGGACTCGAAAAGTACACCACCGTATTTTCAAATATTGGTTTCGTTTTGATTGGTATCGCTATTGTGATCGCTCTGCTCAACAAGCCAATAAAGAAACTAATGCATGGAGTAGAATAAGGGTGATCTATTCATAAAACGGAAATCGATTTGCATAAAATGATTCACAAATAAGTATATCAAAATAGGCTCAAGTCATTGACTTGGGCCTATTTTTTAAAACCACATATCATGAATAACGAAAACAAGTCATTTTTTCAGCTTTTAGGGTCCTTTAAACCCACCTATTGGGTTGCGAGTGGGATGGAACTTTTTGAACGATGGGCCTGGTATGGGATGTTCTCCGTTCTAGCACTATATCTCACAGGTTCAATAGATGAAGGAGGATTGGGCTTCAGTCATACCGAGAAGGGATATATTATGGGGCCAATTACTGCTATCCTTTATCTATTACCCATTGTAACGGGCGTTATCGCTGATAAAATTGGCTATAAACTTTCCTTAATAATTGCCTATGTTATCTTAATCGTTGGCTATTACTTCATGGGTACTTTCAGTACGTTTTGGTCATTTTACGGAATCTTTCTCTTGGTTGCATTGGGAGCTGCCATGTTCAAACCAGTTGCTTCAGCAATCGTCACGAAATCAACCGATAAGTCCAATTCTACATTAGGATTCGGCATATTCTATATGATGGTAAATGTGGGTGGATTTATTGGGCCAGCCATGTCTTCCTATTTAAGAACCACCTATGGGTGGAAATTGATCTTTATTCAGGCTGCCGTCGTTATTACTATCAACTTGCTTATCGTTCTCTTTGTTTTTAAAGAACCTTACAGGGAGAAAACAGAAGAAACTTTCGGAGCTGCAGTAGTGAACGCCTTTAAAAAAATTGTGGAAGCCGTCATGGATGTTAGACTGACGGTTTTGCTAGTAATTATGGTAGGCTTTTGGACTATGTTCAATCAGTTATTTTATACACTGCCCACGTTTATCGAGGATTGGGTGGACACCAAATTACTCCATGATAAAATAGCAACTTTCTGGCCATGGCTTGCCAAAACCATGAGTGGTGGAGGAGATTCTGTAAATCCAGAATGGTTGATTAATATCGATGCTGGTTCTATCGTTGTTTTGCAAGCATTGGTATCCTTCTTCGTCCTAAAGATGCGGCATGTTACTGCGATGATACGAGGATTTATAATTGCTGCGATTGGTATCGGAATAACCTTCTACACCAACAACGGATTATTTACCATTTTGGGTATCGTAATCTTCGCCATTGGGGAAATGGCAACTAATCCAACTTTCTCATCGTTTATTGCCATTATTTCTCCAAAAGGTAAAGAAGCTTTGTATCAAGGAGCCTATTTCTTACCCGTATTCGCTGGAAATTTACTAACCACTTTTGTTTCCGGGAACTTATACCAAGCTTGGTCCGATAAACTAACCTTGCTTCAGTCGGAAATGCAAAATAGGGGTATTGACATGCCTGAAGTAAACGCCGGTTTTTCGAAAAACCAATATTTTGAAATGGCAAGTGAAAAGCTTGAGATGACCCAGAGTCAAATGACTCAGATGATTTGGGATACGTATAATCCCAACAAGATATGGTATGTTATTGTAGGTATAGGAATTGTGACCATTATAGCCTTATATGTTTATGATAGGTTGGTGATCAGACCGAAGGAAGCCAAAGAAATTTAATAAAAAGGCAAGAGCATGACCCAATCAACAGATGATTTTTCAAAAACCCAGGTATTAGGCCATCCCGTAGGCCTTTTTGTGCAGTTTTTCACCGAAATGTGGGAACGTTTCAGCTACTATGGAATGCGAGCCATCCTTATCCTATTCTTGATTACAAAGGTGTCCGAAGGCGGATGGGGATGGGAACGGAAAGAGGCGTATGCCTTGTTTGGTTGGTATGTGATGCTGGTGTATTTTCTCCCTATGGTGGGGGGTTGGATTGCCGATCATAAATGGGGACATGTTAAAACGGTCATCGTTGGAGCAACTACGATTACCCTTGGGCATGCTTCCATGGCGATAGCCGATCTCAGCATTGGATTTGATCTTTCCTTTATGTTTTATGTTGGACTATTGCTTATTGTGATAGGAACAGGATTGTTCAAGCCAAATATGTCTTCCATTGTTGGTAAGATGTATCCGCCACAAAGTGAAAAAAAGGATGGGGCTTATACCATTTTCTACATGGGTGTAAATGCGGGGGCTTTTATTGGAACACTTCTAGTGGGTTGGATTGCCGAACGATTTAATTGGAGTTGGGGCTTTGGCCTAGCGGGTATATTTATGTTGTTTGGATTGCTTCAATTCTATTTTGCCCGCGATGTATTTGGGAAGGAGGCTTCTACGCCTAGTCCCAAGAAAACAGAGCTTTCCCCCGAAGAAGCCAATAGGGTAATTCCCTTTACATCAAGCGACCGATCTCTTGCGGTTGTGGGTGTCGCTTTGGCCGCAACCTGGATTATCGAAGGGATTGTTGCGGTAGTGAGTAGAGGTTATCATTTCTTGCCGGAAACCTTCATGGGATATAATATTTCTACGGGTTTTGCACTGTTTTTGATTTCAATTGTTATTTTTCTTGTATTGGGGGTGTCAAGATTAAAGCGTTTTGAAGAAGTGGAGAGAAGCCGACTTAAAGCTTTTTTCCTTTTTGCGTTTTTTGTGATTTTCTTTTGGGCAAGTTTTGAACAGGCAGGTTCTACCATGACGGTTTTTGCCCGGGACTATACGGCAAGAACCCTTTCCGAAACTTCTGCTGTAATTTACAAGATTATAGATACACTGGTGTCATTGGTTCCCATGCTAGTGCTTACCTGGGTAATCTTTAAATTGGGGAGGGCTATTTATAAAAAATACACCCTAACGATTTTATTCACCTCCATTAGTTTTTTAATTATTTGGTCTCTGGTGGTTTATAGGGTGTATGATAAGGTGATGGGTGACAATATTGAAGTAGATGTAACATGGTTCCAAATTCTGAACCCTTTATTTATTGTATCCCTTGCGCCCTTATATTCAAAATTCTGGGAACGAACCAATTTCTCCGGTCCACAAAAATTCTTTGGCGGACTGACCTTGCTGGCTATAGGATTCTTAATGTTGGTAATTGGGTCATCCACAATTCCTGCCGGTGCTAAAACAGCTTCTGTGAGTATGATTTGGCTTATATTGGCCTATTTGTTCCACACCATGGGGGAATTATCCATATCTCCAGTGGGATTGTCCTACGTAAGCAAACTGGTACCTCTCAGAATGATGGGCTTTATGTTTGGGATATGGTATATTTTCACAGGATTGGCAAATAAACTCGCGGGAGTATTGGCCGAATATTCCGATGCAATTGCCAAGGAATACAGTTTATCGGGGTTCTTTCTGATTTTTACCATCATTCCATTTGCTGCAGCACTGTTAATTTTGTCGCTCAATAAACGGATCAAGAAATTGATGCACGGCGTACGTTAAAAACAATATAAATAACCGAAAAACGTTCCCATTGTGGAACGTTTTTTGCTATATTACCCGTCCAAACACCCAAAAGAATGAAGAAGATTTTATTTGTGCTTAGTATATTAATGGCCTCCGTTGTCAGTGCCCAAGAAATCAAATGGATGACAATGAATGAAGCCTTGGAAGCCCAGAAATCCAAACCTAAAAAGATCTTTGTGGACATGTATACCAAGTGGTGTGGCCCTTGTAAAATGCTAGATCGAAATACCTTTAGTAATCCTGATGTGGCCAAATTCATCAACGATAATTTTTATGCGGTAAAATTTAATGCCGAAGGAAATGAAACCGTAAATTATAAAGGGAAGGTTTATGGAAATCCGAGTTATGACCCGGGTAAAGCCAATACGAGAAATTCACCACACCAATTTACTAGATTCATGAATGTGCGTGCCTATCCTACGGTTTTATTTATTGATGAGTCAGGAAATTTGATCAATAACGTGAAGGGCTACAGAACACCGCAACAGATCGAACCTTTCCTAAAACTTTTCGGAACCGATCTTTGGAAATCTATCACCACTCAAGAAGCCTATCAGCAATACATGGATAGTTTCAAGCCCGAATTTAAGGGATAATGAGAATACTAAAACACATAGCATTTTTCTTAGTCATTTTTGTGACACAGTCGGGGTTGTCCCAAGAGGAAATTCAATGGATGACGATGAATGAGGCCTTGGCCGCCCAAAAGGAGCAACCGAAAAAAATCATCATGGATGTATATACCCAATGGTGTGGGCCTTGTAAGCTTTTGGATAAAAACACTTTCAGCAATGAAGATGTCATTCAATTTATCAATGCCAATTACTATCCTGTTAAATTCAATGCTGAAGGTACAGAGGAAATCACCTATCAGGATTTTACCTATACCAATCCCAACTATCAACCCGAGAGAAAAGGCCGAAATGCCACCCATTTTTTTGCCGACGCCCTACGGCTTCAAGGGTATCCGAGCTTAGTTTTTTTCGAGGAAAATGGAAATCTTATTCAGGCCCTTCCGGGATATAAAACCCCGCAAGAATTGGAAATCTATCTGAAGATGATTGCCAATGATGATTACAAGGCGCTTACCACCATGGAGGCTTGGGAGAAATATCAAAAGAATTTCAAGGGAACTTTTTAATCGCCTTTTGAGCAAAGGCCGTTGTCGCCGTTTGATAAAAAGGAATCTTTCTTTTTTTACAACTGTTTGCCCACCTTTGGAGGGTTGATTGGTAATTACTACCGTCGGCTACAACAAATCTCGGATGTATCTCTTCTAACATACGATCGGCATGCAATCGGGGATTCTGAGTTATAATTACCCCCGCATTTTGGGTTTTAGGATAACTCCCAATACTGTCAATAACAATATAGGTTGTTTCGTTAAATTGAAAAATGCTGGGCATTGTATTCAAGATTTTAAATGGTTTTTTGGTGCCTCCTAAATAGTTTTTGATCGGGTATTTTTCCTCTTGAAATTGAAGCGAACTGAATATTTTTAAACTATCGGTTTCTTCAATTACCAGGCAACTTTCTCCTTTTAGATGAAACCAAATTAATTGGGAAGGCTTCAAATTATTGGATACGGTATTCGCCTTCGCGATAATCAAAAGGCAAAGAGTCGATAGGAGTGTTTTTGTTAGAAGTGTTCTTTTTGAAATTATAAAAGCCACTACAATTAGGTAAATTAATAGTAGTGTTGTCAATGTGATGTTCCCTGATTTCCAAAGAAAGCTTTCTTGATGGGCGGTCCATCGGATAAAGGTATTCATGTTTGATACCAATAGCTCGAATGCTTCATATAGAAAAGAAGGTAGTAACTGCCAGTTGGCCAGAAATACTAAAGCAAAGGCATAGAGTAGGATAAAGGGTAAGAGGGGTAGCAGCACCAGATTGGTAAACCAAAACAGTCCTGGAAATTGATGGAAGTAAAAGAGGCTTAAAGGAGCTACTCCAATTTGGGCAGAAAGGCTTACCGTTAGTATTTCCCATGCCTTTCGTGTTAACCAATGTTTCGGATGCCAAACTCTTTGAAATTGCGGCTGCAATAGTAAAATACTTGCTACCGCAAAATAGCTCAATTGAAAACCTACTTGATAGAGCCAATGGGGTGCAATGATTATTGTTATTAAAAAGGAAAGAAACAATGTGTTGATTCCATGGGTAGGGCGATCGGTTATATTCCCGAAACAAAAGAAAGAAAACATGCTTACAGCGCGAACGACCGAGGGGCTGAATCCGGTTAAAAAGGCGTAAGACCATAATAAAGACACCACCAAAAGAACCCTAATGATTCGACCCTTGGGCAATCGCAGCAGAAAAGCAAATAATTGATTGAGCAATATCATTATGATCCCCACGTGCAGTCCTGAAACGGCTAAAATATGTACGGCGCCCGCCTTTGAATAAGCAGTATACAAATCGGTATCAATGGCGGTTCGGTCGCCTAAGGTAAGGGCTTGGGTGATGGCGTGCACTTCTTGCGAAATAGGGGCCCTTTTGAGATTTTTTATGAGACGGTTTCGCAAATCAGAAGCCCATTTATGAAGGGAACCCAATCCTTCAGTGTGGTATTTTATTTGGTTGTTTTCAAGAGTCATGGAATGCAAAACCCCTTTTCTTGCCATGTACTTTGCGAAATTAAATTGGTAGGGATTAGGTGACATGGCAATCCTTCGAAGTCTCCCTATCGCGAGAAGTTGGTCGTTTATTTTGAGTTCGGTTGGCGAGCTGTCCTTTTTAATGGAGAGCGATACCCTGCCCAATTTCGTTCCTTTTTGGAATTTCACTATCTGGGCAAGGTAACGATGATACGTGGTGTCCGATTTTCCAATTTCCTCGATTTTGAGAAGCCACAAATCGGGATCATTTTGTCTCACGTTGTAAAGTGCTACCTTGGATTCATAAATTCTCTGTTGCAAATCTCCCAACCAATACCCTATTTGAAAAAAAAGAAGAAAACTGAGCAATGGAAAACTTAGGGAGGTTTGAAATTGAGAGCGGTCACGATAGTAAATGAGCAACAGAATTCCCCAAAATAGTGGTACCAATAAAAGCATCGATAGCGGCAATATCGTCCACTCTGAAGCTAGAATGCCCAGTACAATAGCACATGAAAGTTCAATAATTCTGAAATTGATAAATCGCATCTCGGTGGTATTTCAAAATAACCGAGAAGTAAGAGGGGTAAGAACGAATATAGAAAATTAGATGATACGTCGGGCTTCAATAAATGAATTGCGCCAATAGGATTCCTCCATAGAGGAAATAATCACCCCGCGTGAAGTTGTAGAGTGAATAAACTTAATGTCATTTCCATCGATTTCTACTACAATACCGACGTGGTTAATCACTTTTCGATTTTTACTGGTCTGAAAAAAGAGAAGATCTCCCTCGATGATTTCCGACAACGAAACAGGTATTCCTTGAGTGGCCATATCCCTTGAGATTCTGGGGAGGTCAATGGACTCTTCTTTAAAACTGGTATATACCAATCCTGAGCAGTCCATACCTTTCTCATCCATTCCGCCATAACGATAGCGAGTGCCTTCATAGCGCAAGGCATTCGTAATTATATTGGAAGCTTTTGAGGCACCCATAGCGGCACTTTGGCTGTTGTGTATGATTACCTTTTCTGTAGCTTTACGGGAAGAACCACAGGAGGTAAGTAGAAAGACTGCGAGAAGGGGAAGCAGTAGTTTATTCATGAGGTTCAACAGATTTGGTCTGTTAAAATTATCAAAAAAAAATTAACTTCTCATGGAATCGACAATCAATTTGGCTGTTTTGGCACTGGCACCCTTACCACCCAACTTCATTTCAAGGTCGTAATAATCCAAAAATAGGACGGCTCTATGATATTCGTCTAGTATCCGTTTCAGTTCTTGTTTGACTCGAGTCGTATTAAATTCGGTTTGTATTAGCTCTGTTACCGCAGGCTTGTCCAGTATCAAATTTACCAAAGAGATATAATCCAATTTAATAACCCTTTTCGCAATTTCATAGGATATCCTACTGCCTTTATAGCAGACCACTTGCGGAACTTTAAAAAGTGCCGTCTCCAAAGTTGCTGTTCCGGAAGTTACCAAGGCGGCATAAGAAACACTCAACAAATCATAGGTTTTGTTGAGTAATAGATGCACGTTTTCCTTCCGAATAAACGCTCTGTAAAAGCTTTCTTCCTGACTTGGAGCTCCCGCAATAACGAATTGATACTCTTGGAAATCTTCGACGACAGTGAGCATGACTTCCAGCATTTTTGAGATTTCCTGCTTCCTGCTTCCGGGCAACAAAGCAATAATCGGACGGTCGTCCAAACCGTTTTCTTCCCGAAAGGAATCCAGAGAAATCAAAGGTCTTTCAGCGATAGCATCAATCAATGGGTGCCCCACAAAATGCACGGGAAAACCATGTTTCTTCTCGTAAAAGTCCTCTTCAAAGGGAAGGATGACATACATTTCATCAACATCCCTCTTGATGTTTTTTATTCGACCTTCCTTCCATGCCCAGATCTGTGGTGAAATATAATAATGAACAGGAATGCCCTCTCGTTTAGCCCAAGAAGCAATGCGAAGATTGAATCCAGGATAGTCTATTAGAAGTAATGCGTCGGGCTGAAAGGCTTCGATATCCTTTTTGCAAAAGGAGATATTGCGAAGGATGGTTTTAAGATTCATCAACACTTCCACAAAACCCATAAAGGCCAAATCCCTATAATGCTTCACCAACGCTGCACCCGCATTCTCCATCAAATCACCGCCCCACGCTCGAAACACCGCATTGGGATCTTCATGGCGGAGTGCCTTGATGAGGTTCGAGCCATGTAAGTCGCCCGAAGCTTCTCCTGCTATGATGTAATATTTCATTATAGAAAATAGATCAAATACGAAACTATAGCCGTCATAAAGGTAGCCAACAAAACCCCTCTGGCCCGATATTCCCGATTTATTTTTAAAAATCCGAAAAAGACCGCAAGGTTAGGTAAGGCCCCCAAAGTCAATAACATCCACAGGTTTTCAGATTGATAATAAAAGTTAAAAGTACTTTCCAAGGATAGATTTTTCATTTGGGAAATGATCCAAAGACAGGCTAAAAAGCCCAAACTATTGGAAATAATTCCCACTAAAAACCCAATACCAATTTCCTTTTTCATCCTATAAATCCCAATTGTTTATTTCTTGAATGGCGTGATGCGCTGTAAGGTCAAAATGAACAGGCACCACCGATACATATCCGTTTTTCAATGCCCATTCATCGGTATCCTCCCCGCGGTCTTCATTGATGAACTCTCCGGTTAACCAATAGTATTCCCGCCCTAGTGGATTCACCCTTTTATCGAAATTTTCAACCCAATGTGCATTGGCTTGCCGACAAACTTTCACTCCCTTGATCTCTTCCTTCGGAAGTTTTGGAAAATTGACGTTCAAGACCACCCCTTTCGGCATACCATTTTGCAAACATTGCTGGGCTATATTTCGTACATGTGCCTCGATGGGTTCAAAATTGGCTTCCAAAGAATAATCCAATAGTGAAAATCCGATGGCTGGAATTCCCATAGTACCCGCTTCCACAGCAGCACTCATCGTTCCACTATAAATAACGTTGATGGACGAATTGCTTCCATGATTGATCCCGCTCACACAGAGGTCTGGCTTTCGTTTCAATATTTCATTGACGGCGAGTTTTACACAGTCGGCAGGGGTTCCACTGCAGCTGTATTCCTTTTGAGGGGCATCTTTATCTACCACCACCAAATCACAGAACAGGGTTTCATTGGTGGTAATGGCATGTCCCATCCCACTTTGAGGGGAATCTGGTGCTACCACACAAACGTCTCCTAGCTCATTCATCACCTCGATCAATTTACGGATTCCAGGTGCTGTGATACCATCGTCATTAGTTACAAGAATTAGCGGCTTTTCTTTACGCATGGCAACGTTTTTATGGTTGCCTAAAAATACAACGATAAATTAGGATTCCTAAATTTCAAAATTGAATTTTCCATGGGTTTTGGTTTAACAAAAAATTAGTAACGGATTCCAAGCTTGGCACGGTTTTTTGTCTATTTTAGAAGTCTTAAAAAAATGTGGCTATGCGATTCATGAAAAAGAACTTGAAAATTTTATTACTGGCTGTCTTTGTGGCAGTCGCCTCTTGCAGCTTCACAACAAAAGGATCGGACGATCCGGAAAAGGATAAACTTCTGCTAGATTTAATTACGTATGTCATCGAAAAGGGACATTTTAATCCACAAGAAATGGATGACACCTTTTCGTCTGAGGTATACATAAAATTCATTGATGGATTGGATCCATTGAAGCGCTATTTCTTGGCCAGTGATTTGAATGAATTCAGTGTGTATGAAACCCAGATTGATGATCAGATAAAAGCGAAGGATCTTACTTTTTTCGATGCCGTTTACACGCGATTCCTGCAGCGTTCTCAAGAGGTGCAAGGTTATTATTCCGAAATACTTGATAAACCTTTCGATTATACCATAGAAGAAACCATCAATGTAGATTATGATAACTTGCCTTGGGCTACTTCCAAGTCGGAATTGAAGGAACGATGGAGAAAGCAGTTGAAATTTTCTACGATTGCCAATTATTATGATCTGGTAGAAGAGAAGGAAAGCGCCCCGGAAAAGAAAAAGGAAGCCTTGGAGAAAGGAGAGGAGTATATTGAAAGCGACAATGCCAAACTTTCATTGGAAGAACTAGAGGCAAAAGCGCGAAAAACATCGAAGACCTCTTTGGATGATTATTATGAATTTACCGAAGATTTAACCCGTGAAGATTACTTCGCAGTGTTCTTAAATACTCTTGTAGAGCAATTTGATCCACATACCAATTACTTTGCACCCACCGATAGGGATCGTTTCGATCTTCGAATGAGTGGGAAGTTGGAAGGAATTGGAGCACGGCTACAGAAGAAAAACGACTATATCACTATTGTTGAGGTCATTAGCGGAGGTCCTGTTTGGAGAGGGGAACATATGGAAGTGGGAGATGCTATTCTGAAAGTAAAACAAGAGGATGAAGATGAAGCCGTAAGTATTGTTGGAATGCGGGTAGACGATGCCGTAAAACTTATCAAAGGACCAAAAGGAACCAAAGTTACCCTTACCGTAAAACGAGTGGATGGTACCATTGAAGAAGAAGTAATTACTCGGGACGTGGTTGAATTAGAGGAAACCTATGCAAAGTCGGTCATGATCGAAAAGGAAGATAAAAAATATGGATTGGTAAACCTTCCTGCCTTCTATTTCGACATGAAAGATTATGGGGAGCGAAATGCAGCTACCGATGTAAAGAAGGAAATCGAAAATTTGAAGAAGGAAGGTGTAGACGGATTGGTGTTAGACTTACGTGATAATGGAGGAGGATCGTTGCGTACAGCGGTGGATATCGCTGGCTTGTTTATTAAAGAAGGCCCTGTGGTGCAGGTGGCTTCCGGTGGAAAGAAAAAGGAGGTGTTGAGCGATGAGGATGACGCCATTCTTTGGGATGGTCCTTTGGTGATACTCGTCAATGAACTTTCTGCTTCGGCCTCTGAAATTTTAGCTGCTGCCATGCAAGATTACAAGCGTGCTATTATTCTAGGAAGTAAACAGTCGTATGGAAAGGGAACGGTGCAGAATATGGTAGATCTCAATCGTTGGGTACGTAACAACGATCTTGGCGATATGGGAGCTCTTAAAATTACAACCGATAAATTTTATCGTGTCAATGGAGGTTCCACTCAATTGGAAGGGGTCAAGAGCGATGTGGTCATGCCCGATCGTTACAGTTACATCGATATCGGTGAACGTGATTACGACAATCCTTTGCCATATGATAAAATCACTCCTGCAGCCTATCAACCATGGGATGGCTATATAGACTATGAAGGTACCATTCAAAGAAGCAAAGAGCGCATGGCGAAAAGCAACCAACTTCAGTTGATAGATGAAAATGCGCGATGGATCAAGAAAAGTCGAGATGAAATGGAGGTAACCTTGAATTTCGATGAATATGTGGCCGATATCGATCGACGAAAGGAGGAGACTAAAAAGTTTGAAGCGATCAAAGATTATGATAACAAATTGAGTTATCATTCTTTACCTAACGAAAAGGCATTGATGAAACAGGACACTACTTTACGTGAAAAGCGTAAAAGATGGCATGAAAGCTTGGCGGGTGATATTTATGTAGAAGAAGCTGTGAATGTTTTGGAAGACCTTAAAATGAATAACATTCGTAATGGTAAAGTAGCGAATTTGAAAAACTAATAATGGCAGCTAAAAGCTCCTTACAACTGCAAACGCTTCAAAAGTTCAAACGGAACTTTTGGGGCGTTTTTAGTTTATCCTTTCTCATCATTTGTTTTTTGATTGCTGTTTTTGCGTACGCACTGGCCCCAGACAATACGAAAAACGCCAATCAAATGCATTTGGCGATCCACTCTAAATCACCCGGTTTTGAGGTGGATATGCTAACCATCCCTGCAGAATCTCCTTCACAAAACGCTTTTGAGGTATTTTTTATGGGGCGGCAATCGGCCGATACAGAAATACCTATTTCGGGGTATGTCCTTAATGAGGAGGGTATGGAAATTATGGAATATACTCCCGATGGTACCCCCGGACTCTCTAAATTTTATTCCAAGAAGCTATTTCCAAACATAAGCACTTCCGAAGCGATCGCCAATAAGTATGTCCAAAAACGAACCTTTTACCTAGGAACCGACAAATATGGACGAGATTTATTGAGCAGAATGTTAATTGGAATCCGAATATCCTTATCCATCGGGTTTGTAGCCGTCTTTATATCCTTGCTCATCGGGGTGTCTCTTGGGGCAATTGCGGGTTACTATGGGGGTAAGGTAGATGCTGCAATCATGTGGTTGATTAATGTTACGTGGTCTATACCAACCTTGCTTTTGGTCATTGCAATAACCTTAGCCTTAGGAAAGGGGTTCTGGCAGGTTTTTATCGCAGTAGGGCTTACGATGTGGGTGGAGGTAGCTCGCGTAGTACGAGGCCAAGTCATGGGGGTACGTCAATTACAATACGTTACTGCCGCAAAGGCCTTGGGCTTTGGGAATTGGCGAATTATTACCCAACACATATTGCCGAATAGCTTGGCGCCTGTCATTATCATTTCGGCAGCCAACTTTGCCAGTGCCATTTTGATTGAAAGCGGGTTGAGTTTTTTGGGAATTGGAGCACAGCCCCCTCTGCCGAGTTGGGGTGGAATCATTAAGGATCATTATTCATACATCATTCTTGGGAAGCCTTATTTGGCGATCATTCCTGGGTTGGCCATCATGAGTTTGGTCACTGCATTTATGTTGCTTGGTAACGCTTTACGGGATGTATTGGACGTAAAAAATCAATAAATGTCCCAGCGCCACAAGTATATTTTAATATCCATTTTGGTGATTTCAGCGCTCTATTTTATTGAGAAATATGTCAATAAGGAATTAGAGGAATATCCAGAGATTACAGCAAAGGATCGAGAACCTTCAGAGGAATTTGGAGAAGATCTTTTTCCAAAATCTACTACTAACTCTGTTATTCACCATGCCTACTATAGCCTTTCTTATAGCGAGCCCCACGAGCAGTCCGAATGGGTAGCCTATGAATTAAAAAAGGAACATTTATCTTATAATGACTTTGAAAGGCCCTATTTTGTGGAAGACCGAGAGGTTCCCACTGGATCGGCCGATTGGAGAAATTATAAAAATTCCGGCTATGATCGTGGGCATCTTTGTCCAGCAGGGGATAGACGATTTTCTTATGAAGCCTACTTAGAGACCTTTTTAACCAGTAACATCAGTCCGATGAACCACGAATTCAATCGTGGGGTATGGAACGATTTGGAAAAGCAAGTCCGACGTTGGGCAAAAAAGAAAGATGGAGTATTTGTGGTAACCGGAGGTATTTTATCGGAAGGCGGAATACGAATTGGAGAGGAAGCAGTGAGTGTACCAACCGCCTTTTATAAAATTATTTTGAATCACTCCGAAAAAGGGTGGGAGGCAATCGCTTTTATGATACCTAATGAAGAAGTGTCGGATTCTTATCGAAATTATGTTACCTCCATTGATGCTATTGAGTCCTTGACTGAAATCGATTTTTTTCCGAATATGACAGAAAGTGTCGAAAATGATTTGGAAGCTAAAATTAGAACTACCAATTGGTTTTAGGCATGAATGTAATTGGAGGCGTCCAACTTCACAAAAATGAAGAGCAGGATGGTAAAGCCCCAAAGACTGGAACCTCCATAACTAAAAAAGGGTAGGGGAATTCCAATAGTAGGGAGCAACCCAGTTACCATTCCTATATTCACAAAGAAATGCAGGAAAAGTATAGACGCGACGCTGTACCCATAGACTCTGCCAAAGGTACTTTTCTGTCGTTCGGATAGAATGAGTATTCGGACAATTAGAAGTATGAACAAAGTAATGACTACCATCGATCCCAAGAACCCCCATTCTTCCCCAACAGTGGTAAAAATGTAATCGGTATGTTGTTCCGGTACAAAATCACCCTTAGTTTGAGTTCCTTGAAGCCAACCTTTACCCGTCCAACCGCCACTGCCGATAGCAATTTGACTCTGATTCGTATTATATCCAATACCTTGGGTGTCTACTTCTTTTCCTAAAACGATATTAAATCGGTCGCGGTGACGTTGCTCGAAGATATTATTGAAGACATAATTAACGGAAAGCGTCACGCCAATTCCCATTAGCATCCCAATGGCATAATATCTCCACTTGATTTTAACTTTTTTCCGTTTGCGATACAAGGCGTACAACAAGGGTAATCCAACGATTAATCCGATCATCCAAGGTACTCCAAATGCGAGTGTGCCTACAAATATTCCAGCCAATAAAAATCCAAGCAGGACGAAAATATAATTCAGTCCCTCCCTATAAAGCGGGAAGATAAAGGCGGCATAAACGAGAGCGCTTCCCGGGTCAGGTTGGGGAACGATAAGAATAGCCGGTAAAAAAATTATAATAAAGGATTTAAATTGATCTTTTAAATCCTTCATATTCGTTTGAATATCTCCAATAAATTTTCCTAAGGCTAGTGCTGTTGCCGCCTTTGCAAATTCACTGGGCTGGATTGTGAAACTCCCCAAGGCATACCAAGAGGTGGCCCCATTGATATTTTTGCCAAGAACGAAAAGCCCAGCCAATGATAAGAGGGAAATCAGGTAAATCACACTGGAAAATCGTTCATAGAATTTAACGTCCAGTGCCATGATAAAGAGAATGAGAACGAACCCCATGCCAATCCAAACGAGTTGTTTTGTGTACATCTGAGTCAAATCAAAGAGGCCCCCACTTCCATCGCCCACCGATGCAGAATAGATGTTCATCCATCCCATCCCTACCAGTAGGACATAGAAAATGATAATCCACCAATCGATTTTTTGACTTCGGTTCATTTACGATTTGTTACTGATTTATACTAAAGGGTTTTCCACTATACGGCTTATTGTATTCATCCATTAAGCTACCCTCCAAAACAAATTTTTCCATGTCCTTTCGGGTAATTTCGCCGCGGAGGTATTTTTCTATCATCAAGCCCGCAATTCTACCGGCCCATCGGGAACCCCAATAGCCATTTTCCACAAAAACCGCAATTGCAATTTTTGGGTCGTCCATCGGAGCAAAAGCAACGAATACAGAGTGGTCGGTAAGCTGCATTCGTTTACCATCGATACGAATGTAATTTTCCGCCGTACCAGTCTTCCCGCAAATTTCAATCCCTGGCACCCCTATGTGCGCGGCGGTACCATACTTGTACACATCATGCATACCCTCCACCACAGGTTCGAAATACTTGGGTTCAATAGTGGTTAGGTGCTTTTCGATAAATTTCGAAGGAATGGTGTCCTCTCCTTTGATTTCTTTGATTACATGAGGTGTATAAAAATAACCTCGGTTAGCGATGGCAGCTGTAAAATTTACCATCTGCATTGGGGTAAGTAATACCTCTCCCTGTCCGATAGCATTAGAAATTGTGGCGGGTGAATACCACCTGTATTTTGGATATTGGTAGGCTCGGTTATAATATTCCGAATCAGGAATAAGCCCTTTATTCCCTGCAGGTAAATCATAGCCTAAATAATTTCCCAATCCAAAACTCAAAAGATGTTCCCTCCATTTATCGATTCCTTCCTGGGGCGTTGGATATTTGTCGATAGTTCTTCTATAAACCGTTGCAAAATACGCATTACAACTATTGGCAATTCCTCCAATCATTGCCAGTGGACTAGCGTGATGATGGCATCCCAATTTTCTATTTCCGTAACTATATCCTCCATGACAGGATACCCTTTCATCGAGGTCGATTACGCCTTCTTGAAGACCGATGAGGGCCGTTAGCGTTTTAAAAGGAGAGCCTGGAGGGTATTCCCCTTGCAATACCCTATCGAATAAGGGTTTTGCAATGGTGTCGTAATAGAGTTTGGTAAAATTCTTGGAACGTTCTCTTCCCACCAAAAGAGCCGGGTCGTAATTGGGTGCGGCCACCAAAGCCAGGATTTCCCCAGTTTTGGGTTCGAGGGCAACGATACCTCCGCGTTTGTTCGCCATCAATTGTTCTCCATATTCCTGAAGTTTTGCATCGATGGTTAGAATAATATCATTGCCGCGTACGGGCAAGGTATCGAAAACCCCTTCCTTGTAAGGCCCAATGTCACGGTTGAATCGATCTTTTTGGATGTACTTTACCCCTTTCGTGCCCCGTAATATTTCCTCATACTGGCGTTCCACACCTCCCATGCCAATAAGTTCTCCCATTTGGTAGTAGGGGTTTCGCTCGATGATGCGTTCGTTCACTTCGGAAATATATCCCAGAACATTTGCCGAATGGTCTACCTGATAGTCTCTTAATGATCGTTTCTGAATATAAAAACCTTCGTACTTATACATTTTCTCGGAGAGGGCTGCATATTCCGATTTGGTCAGCTGCGGTATAACCACCGAAGGAAGGCGGGGCGAATAGATCCGTGCCTTTTGCATTATTTTTACAAAATCTTCTTTGGTAAGGTTGAGTAGAGAACAGAATTCTAAGGTGTCCAAAGGTTTGACATCCTTTGGAATTACCATAACATCATAAGAGGGTTGGTTCGAAACCAGAAGTTCCCCGTTTCTATCAAAAATGTAACCGCGCTGTGGGTAGTCATACACTTTCTTTACCGCATTATTTTCGGATAATTCACGGTAGGAGGTATCGTAGATTTGTAGATAAAATAGTCTTGAGGCAAACACGACCCCGGTTACCAAGACCACCAATAGCAATAACAGCTTCCTCATGAATTCCTTCGGCTAAATAGGTAGAGCGTACAAAATATAACAATCACAGAGAAAATTCCAGAAAATAACGTGGATTTTAAAATAAGAAGTATTTGTTCCGTGTTAAATATTTCCAAGGAAAATAGAATGATATGATGGACCAACACCATACTGCTCACATAAATGAATTGTTGGGAAACAGAAGCGGAATTGATCCGCGCAGTATTGTGCTCATAACTCACCCCAAAAGAAAACTTTAAAAAGAAAGGACGTGCCCATGCAATAAAAGTAGTAGCTCCAGCATGTACCCCGCCCGAATCGTTGAAAAGGTCGATGGTGAGTCCTAGGAGAAATCCGAAGAAAATGAGCCCGCCTTTGTTACCTGAAAAAGGGTAAAGCAATACAAAAAGAATGTAGACATAAGGGTTGATGTATCCCAAAAAGTTGATGTGATCCAATAACAGTACTTGCACCAAAACCAACAGGATGAAGCGGACGGAATTCAGGAGTGTCTCATTCTTCCACATTGGTAGCCTCTTTTTCCAAGGTTCGTATTTCTTCAGCCCCCGTTCGTTTTACAAGGTAAACGTGTTTAATGCTGGTCATGTCTGTAAACAAATCGATGTTAATCTGGAAGTAATCACTTTCAGGCGCGATGGAAAAATCTCGCACGGTTCCAATGGGGATTCCTTCTGGGAAAATGGTGGATTTGCCATCGGTCACGATGGTATCGCCTTCCTGAACTGGGGCAATTCGGGGTATTTCTCTCAATTGAACAATGTGAGGGTCTTTTGCATTCCAGGTTAGAGTACCAAAATGATTGGATTTTTTGAATTTGGCAACAACCTGACTACGGGTATTCAAAACAGACTGTACCGATGAGAAATTATTGGAAGCATGACTCACAATTCCCACAATTCCCTCCGGTGAAATTACTCCCATGTCAATTTCTACGCTATCCTTAAGTCCTTTGTCTAAGGTAATCTGGTTCTTTGTTTTGGAAAAATTATTGTTGATCACTTTGGCAGAAAAGAAATAAATATTTCGTTCCATCGGAATTGGCAAACTGTCAATGGAGCCGGAATTATCAGCACTATTGGCAATGAGCTCTCTAAGCTGTTGATTTTCCTTGGAAAGCTTCTCATTTTGATATTTCAAATCGAAATAATCGGTAATACCGCTTTTAATGGAGAAGATACCTCCCGAAAGAAAGTTGGCCGAGCTTACATAGCGGTTTTTATGATAGGAATGCGCATTGATGGTAAGCCCAATAGCCGTTAGAAACAACACACAAAACAGCAGGAAATACTTGTTTCGAATAAAGAAATCGATAATTTGCTGCATGTCCTGCGGTGCGTTTTCTTACTTAATCAATACACTTTTGTATTTGTTGAGGTTCTTTAAACAAATGCCCGTTCCCCGCACAACGGCACGCAATGGGTCTTCCGCAATGTATACCGGTAAATCGGTTTTTTGCGATAGCCTTTTGTCCAGACCACGTAGCATCGATCCACCACCCGCCAAATAGATCCCGGTGTTGTAAATATCGGCTGCCAATTCCGGAGGCGTTTGGGAAAGCGTTTCCATAACGGCATCCTCAATACGCAGAATGGATTTGTCCAAAGCTTTTGCAATCTCTCGATAGGAGGTAGACACCTGCTTCGGTTTTCCTGTTAGGAGGTCACGACCTTGTACGGCCATTTCATCCGGTGGAAGTTCTAAATCTTCCGTGGCTGCCCCAATTTGGATTTTTATTTTTTCTGCAGTTCTTTCCCCAACATACAAATTGTGTTGGGTACGCATGAAGTAAACGATATCGTTGGTAAAAACATCTCCCGCAATTTTTAC
>CAZOSF010000008.1:0-21200 GCA_964582415.1 uncultured Alteromonas sp. | reverse complement strand
GTTAGAAAATCAAAAAATCCCATAGTGGTTAAAGGTTCAAATTAATCATTGGGTTGGCATTCTTACAAATGTAACAAAATTTAGTGCTTGAAATGACGCACGCCTGTAAATACCATAGCCATTCCATGATCATTGCAATAATCAACGCTTAGCTGATCCTTGATAGATCCTCCGGGCTGAATCACAGCTGTGATTCCTGCTTCATCGGCGATTTCCACACAATCGGGAAATGGGAAGAAGGCATCACTTGCCATAACGGCCCCCTTCAGGTTAAAGTTGAAATTATTCGCCTTTTCAATGGCTTGTTTCAAAGCATCTACTCGTGAAGTCTGACCCGTTCCACTGGCACATAATTGCTTGTCTTTTGCGAGGACAATGGTATTCGATTTGGTATGCTTGCAAACCTTGGAAGCAAACAACAAATCCTCTAACTCGGAAGCCGTCGGTTTATTGTTTGTCGCTTGCGTTAAATTTTCTTCCGAATCGGTTAGGGTGTCCCTATCTTGCACCAAGGTACCATTCAAACAAGATCGAAGTGTGGTTTCCGGTAAATGGAAGAGCTTCTGAACCAAAAGAATTCGGTTTTTCTTTCCTTTCAAAATTTCCAATGCTTCCGTAGTATAACTTGGAGCAATGACCACCTCACAAAACAATTCGTGAATTTCCTCGGCAGTGTCCGCATCAATTTCGGTATTGGCAATGAGAATACCTCCGAAAGCAGAAACAGGATCGCCAGCCAATGCATCAACATAGGCTTGTTTAATGGTGGAGCGTTGGGCGATTCCACAAGCATTGTTATGTTTTAGAATGGCAAAAGTAGGTGCCTCGCCAATGAATTCGTTCATCAAATTAACTGCTGCATCTACATCCAAAAGGTTGTTGTAGCTCAATTCTTTCCCATGTAATTTGTCGAACATGGCTTCCATATCACCAAAGAACAACCCTTTTTGGTGAGGGTTTTCACCGTAGCGCAATACTTGTCCTTGCATTTCGCTTACCTTAAGCGCCGGAATGTCTGAAGTCTTGTTGAAGTAATTGAAGATGGCGGTATCGTAATTGGAGGAAACATTGAATGCTTTGGCTGCAAACAGTTTTCGCTGTTCCAAGGTAGTTGCGCCATCTTGATCGCTGATGATTTCCAATACAGCATCGTAATCTTCCATGGAAGAAACGCAAAGGGTATCCTTGAAATTTTTAGCAGCTGCCCTGATAAGGGAAATACCACCAATATCGATTTTCTCGATTATGTCTTGCTCACCAGCACCCGAGGCCACTGTTTTCTCAAACGGATAAAGATCCACAATCACCAAATCCAGTTGTGGGATGTTGTATTCCGCCATTTCAGCAACATCGCTATCGTTATCCTGACGGTTCAGAATGCCGCCAAAAACTTTTGGGTGAAGGGTTTTTACACGCCCACCAAGAATTGAAGGATACTCCGTTACTTCTTCCACGGGAATCACATCGATTCCGAGTTCTTTGATGAACTTTTCAGTACCTCCTGTTGAGTAGAGGGTAACCCCAAATTCATTCAATTTTTTAACGATGGGGGCGAGTCCATCTTTATGAAATACAGAGATAAGCGCCGATTGGATTTTAATGGTATTTGCCATGGGAAATGTATTGTTCAGAATATGGTGCAAAAGTACATAATTAGGAAGGAAATCTGTAACATAACTTCCTATAAAAAGACCTATCTTTAAGCTGTTTGCAAAATCTATAAAACAAGCCCTATGCTGATTTACCTTCGGGTGCTTAAGGAAAGCTTTTATTTCGCTATCAACGCCTTGCGAAACAATAAGCTACGTACGTTTCTTTCTCTATTGGGGGTCACCATTGGGATCTTCAGTATCATTGCGGTTTTGGCCGCCGTAGATTCCTTGAAAGGAGAAATCGATTCCGCCATCAGTGGGTTGGACAATCGCACCATGTATGTAGGGCATCTTTCCTTTGGCCCAACAGATGTTCCCCGATGGAAATTCGAGCAATATCCCACGGCGAGTTATGAAGAATTTCAGTACCTCAAGAAAAACCTACCCGATTTAGCAGCGATATCCTATACCCTTAATGTCCCTACAGAGACGGTAAAAGCTGAAGATCGCTCGGTGGAGAATGTGGGTATTGGGGCCGTTACCGATGACTACTACAACATTGAAGATTTACATCTTGTCGCCGGGAGGTTTTTCAATGAATTGGAATCGAACAACGGATCCCATGTGATTGTACTGGGGTATGAAATATGTGAATCGCTTTTCGATAGTCCCGAACAAGCTATTGGAAAAAAGGTACGATTGTATGGTCAAAAGTTCACCGTGATCGGGGTGTTGGAGAAAGAAGGGTTTGCTTTGGGGGATTCCAAAGACACTGCTGTCTTATTTTCGGTGAATATCCTTCGTAAAATGTATGGTACCAACAACAAGAATCTTTTTCCTTTTATCATCCTGATGCCCGAAAGAGGTGTCGATGAAGGTGAATTTATCGCTACGTTAAAACAGAAACTCCGCTTGAAACGAGGGCTCAAAGCGGAAGATGAAGACAATTTCTTCGTAAATCAATTTAGCGGATTTACAAATGCTATCGATAGTATCATCGGAACGATGAACATGATTGGCGGGATCATCAGTTTGTTTTCGTTATTGGTGGGAGGATTTGGTATCGCCAACATTATGTTTGTTAGTGTAAAAGAGCGAACCAATTTGATTGGGATCCAAAAGTCATTAGGAGCCAAGCGGCGATTTATATTGTATCAGTTTTTGTTTGAAGCCATGATTCTTTCCATTATCGGTGGTCTAATCGGCTTGTTTTTAGTATTCATTGCCTCAGTGATTGCCTCTCAGTTCACGGAAGACTTTGAATTTATTTTATCGCTATTCAACATACTTCTCGGAACTTCCATTGCAGCGATTATCGGGCTTATTTCCGGAATTCTACCGGCAATCAAAGCATCCAAATTAGATCCTGTGGAGGCGATTCGCACTGGAATGTAGCTTATCGTTGGGAAGCCCAATCTTTGTGTTCCAAGGTGTAGAAATGACAAAGGGTATCATCGTAATAGAAATCTTCCACATGTTGCATTCCCAACTTTTGTAGAATTTTATTGCTTGCCACATTATCCACATCCACTGCAGCACTGATGCGTTCCAGTTTCATTTCCGAAAACCCATATTCCAGACATGCTTTGGCTGTTTCGGTACCATAACCCTGTCCCCAGAACTTTTTTTTGAAGCGATAGCCCAAATCGTAATATTGGGTGTTGGTTCTTAATTGGGTTTCATATTTAAGACCACACCAACCCATGAACTCTCCGGATTCCTTATGAATAACGGCCCATCTTCCAATTCCATTTTTTTCATACTGCTCGCGAAGATAGCCGATGACCTCCTCACACTGTTTTAATTCCGTTATAGGGTTATTGCCAAGATAGCGATGTACTTCTGGGTCGGAATCCAAATCAAAAAAATTCTGAGCATCCTTTGGGAGGACATCACGGAGGTAGGTTCTAAAGGTATGAATATGGATTTTCATTGTACTAATATAGCAATCTGCCCTAAAAGAGTAGGGCCACTTGGGCATTTACCCATTCCAAAAATCGCTCATCCTCTTGGGTGAAAGGGTCCAAAACATGGGAATCGATGTCTATTTGACCGATGTTTTTTCCTTCCTTGAAAAGCGGGACGACAATTTCCGATTTTACGGTAAAACTACAAGCGATGTAATTATCTTGTGCACTCACATCTGGCACCACAAAATTGGCATTGCTTTCCGCTACCTGCCCACAAATACCCCTGCCGAAAGGAATGACAGTATGGTCGGTGGGAGCTCCTGCGTAGGGACCTAAGTGAAGGGTTCTAGTCTCGTGATTGGCAAAATAAAAACCTACCCAATCGTAATAGGAAACCGCTTCCTTCAAATAACTGCAAAGTTGTTGCAATTTCTCATTCCGGGGAGTTTCAGGGGAATTTAATAGTTCTAAAACCCGTGGTTGCAGTGATTCAAATGACATAAATTCAATTTTTTCAGCAAAGGTATTCCAAAAATGCAAATGGGCACTATGGCAAATTCTATACATTTGTTAAATATGAAAGCCCTATTTATTAAATATAAATCGGTATTCTGGTTCCTACTGGTGTTCATAGGGAGTTATGTGATTTTGAGTTTGATGTATGGTTTTTATTTAGACTATGGACAAAATCATTTTGGAGGGGTAGATCCCATTACCCAAAAGGTGGCAGAGCAAAGCGAAATACTCCTTAACGAATGGGGATATCCTGCCAAAGTTGTCACAGCGAAGGGATATCCGGGAATGTTGATGTATATGAAAGAAGACTTAGTTGGGCAGATTGTTGAAGGTTGCAATTCCATAAGCATTGTAATACTCTTCATAGCTTTCATCCTTGCCTTCCGACAAGGATGGAAAAAAACCGCAGCCTTTTTACTCGCAGGATCTATTCTGATTTATGCTATAAATCTTCTAAGAATAGCAGTCTTAGTCATTGCTCTTGCAAAATATCCAGAGTATCAAGATTTCTTGCATAGGATTGTCTTTCCTGGCATTATCTATGGCATGGTCTTTATTTTGTGGCTATTTTGGATTCGAACCCTTCCAAAACCAATGGTGTCATGACGAAGGAAAGGAAGATAGTGTTTATCATTTTGGCAATTCTAGCACTGGTAACCATTCGGGGATTTTCCGGCTCACTCTTTTATGACCCATTGATATTGTTTTTTAAAACAAATTATCAAACAGAAGGCCTGCCCAAATTGGATTTTCTTGGACTACTGCTCCACCTATCGCTTCGATTCTGGATGAACACCCTGCTTTCACTGTTTGTACTATGGGTGCTATTTCAAAAGAGGGAAATTATACAGTTATCACTTTTGTTGTACGTTGGCTTATTTGTGGTGCTTTTGGTTGTTTTTTCAATCTTAATTAAAAATTACGAATCTGGATCCTATCAGATGTTGTTTTATGTTCGTCGATTTTTAATTCATCCCATACCACTACTGCTGCTAATTCCCGCCTTTTATTTTCACAGCCTCAGCAAATGAATTATCTTTGTAGGATTAATTTTTAGAACCATGAAAAAACTATTCATTTTAGGAGCCCTCTTGCTAAGTGTGGTTGCCTGTAAAAACAAAGAAGCTGAACCTGAAGTACCTGCGGGGCCTACCCAAATGGAACAAGTGGTTGCCATGCATGATGAATTGATGCCGAAGATGTCAACCATCGGGGAACTTATTTCCAAACTTGAAGCAAATATCGATTCCACGAATGTAGACTCTATCAAAATCAAGACCATTGCCGATTTAAAACATGCCAATCAAAGTATGATGACCTGGATGAAGGATTTTGGAACTGCTTTTGAATCTGATGAAATAATGAACGGCGCTGAACTTTCGGAAGCTAAAAAGGCTACCCTAAATGAATTTGAAGCCAGTGTTCATGCATTGCAAGCTGAGATGGAAACCGCCATCGAAAATGCAGAGGCAGCTATTAACAGACAATAGTCTATTACGTTAAACTCATGTTATTCATGGGGGTATTCTTTTTAGGATACCCCTTTTTTTATACTTTTGTTTCAGGATGCAACGATTTATCTCCATACTACTTTCTTCTCTTATTCTGCTGAGCAGTAGTGGATTGGCGTATGCCAAACACTATTGTGGCAGTATTGAAATGGTATCGAAGGTGACCTTCGGAGAGGAGCATCTTAGCTGTGGAATGGTAATGTCTTCTACGCCCTGCGGTGACGAGCATGAGGAGGAAGGGCATTTCTGTTGCAACAATAAATATTTGAAGGTTACCACCGATGCTCAGTATGCCAAAGTAGCTTTCGCTTTCGATTTTACGACCCAATGGTTTGCGACCATCGTTGAAGTGTTTGTTCCGGTAGCATTAGAGCTTCCTGATGAACACAATGTGAGTTACCGGTATTATCGTCCCCCACCATTAGTAAAAGACTATCAGGTACTTTACGAGACTTTCCTCATTTGATTTAGATTACGCTGAAGCGTACGCTCATTTTGGGCCTATTCTACTTTTTACGTAATCAAAATCAAAAAATCATGAAACATACCTATCAAATCACAGGAATGACCTGTGAAGGGTGCAAAAATTCGGTAACGGAAAAGCTGTCAAGTATTTCTGGTGTATTGGATGTTTCCGTGAATCTTGAAACAGGAGAAACAGTTATCGAGATGCAGGAACACATTCCCACAGAGTCACTTCAACAAGCTTTATCAAATAAATATCAAATTGCCGAAATCAGCACAAAGAATGTTTTTTCGGCAGCAACTACCGTCGAGAAAACCTCAAAATGGAAACAATTGAAACCCTTGTTTCTGATATTCACCTATCTCATAGGTGCTTCCATTTTATTGAATTATAAAGAATGGAATATGGAACAAGCCATGTTCGATTTCATGGGGCTATTCTATATTGTCTTTAGTTTTTTCAAACTTTTAGATCTGAAAGGATTTCCTGAATCCTTCCGGATGTACGACCCCCTTGCGAAACGGATTTCTGCCTACGGCTGGATTTATCCTTTTATTGAATTAACCCTAGGGTTGTTGTTTCTCATGAGAATAGAAGTCACTTTGGCTTTAATAATAACCTTGGTAATATTAGGGATCACCACCATCGGCGTGATTCGAACCCTAATAGATAAGAAATCTATTCGCTGTGCCTGTTTGGGTACCGCCTTAAATCTGCCAATGACCGAGGCAACCTTTATAGAGAATGCGATTATGTTGGTCATGGCAATATACATGTTGATGAAAGGAGGTGCGTTTTGAGACTTGCTTATATTCTAATAGTATTGTTGCCTTACTTTGGATTTTCCCAAGAAGTATTAGAGGGAAGAATTGAAGATGCCAGTGCTACTGTTGAGCCCAAAGGATTGGCAGGTGCCAATGTTTATTGGTTAAACACCACCGTTGGAAGTGTAACCGATTTTGATGGAAATTTTCAAATTCCTTATCAGCCTGAATATAGCAAATTGGTAATAAGTTATGTTGGGTTTCAGACCGATACGCTCACTGTGAACAGCAATAGACGTCTGGTGCATTCCTTGAAAGTATCTGCAGAATTGGATGAGGTTACCCTAGAAGCGAGAAGGAAAGCTTCTGCTCGTTCAAGTCTTACCTCACAGAATATTATCAATGTGAGCAGTGCCGAATTACTGAAAGCGGCCTGCTGTAATTTGTCCGAATCCTTCGAAACCAATCCTTCGATCGATGTCAACTTCTCTGATGCCGTAACGGGTACGCGCCAAATTAAAATGTTGGGGCTCACCAGTCCCTATATTTTGATTACAACAGAAAACGTTCCTGCCATTCGCGGTGCCGCACAAAACTATGGTTTGAGTTTTATTCCCGGAACTTGGGTTGAAAGTATTCAAATAACCAAGGGGGCAGGAAGTGTTGTCAATGGATTTGAAAGTATCGCCGGACAAATTAATGCCGAATTGCAAAAACCCATTTCCGATGAGAAGCTATTTGTAAATGCCTATGGATCGCTGAATGGACGAATGGAATTGAATACTCATGTCAACACAAAAGTTTCGAATCGATGGAGTACAGGTTTGTATGTGCACGGAAATCTTCGAAACCAAGAATTCGACAATAATGATGATGGCTTTTTGGATATGCCCCTGCAACAACAGCTCAATGTTATGAATCGTTGGCAATATACCGATTCCGAGCACGGCTGGGTTAGCTTTTTGAATTTCCGCTATCTCAACGACCAGAAGCAGACAGGGGAAAAAGGGTTTGATCCAGACAGGGATGCCTTTGGAACCGAAATCTGGGGAAGTGAGATCGATACCGAACGAATTGATATTTCGGGAAAGTTGGGATATGTAAATCCTGAATTACCCTGGCGAAGTGCAGGGCTTCAACTGGCCTACAGCAATCATAAGCAGGATTCCTATTTTGGTTTAAAAAGGTATGATATAGAGCATACCAGTTTTTATGCTAATGCCCTTTACAATAGTATTATTGGGGATTCTCGCCACAAAATAAAGACGGGTGTAAGTTTCACCTATGATGATTATGAGGAGTGGGTGGTAGCAACCAATTATGACCGAACAGAAAATTCTGTGGGAGTCTTTTTTGAATATGCTTATGATGATTTAGACGATGTAAGCCTCACAGCAGGAGTACGAATCGACAATCACAACCTTCTTGGGTTTTTTGTAACGCCCAGAATCCATTTTCGGTATACGCCATGGGATAAAGGAACCCTTCGACTTTCTGCTGGTAGGGGAAAAAGAAGTGCCAATATTTTCGCAGAAAATATGCAGCTTTTTGCTTCAAATCGGAACATCGATGTTCAAGAGGCTGGGGGTACTGTTTATGGACTGGATCCTGAAATTGCATGGAATTATGGTATTTCATTCATGCAAGGATTTAATCTGTTTGAGCGAAATGCTACCATAAGTTTGGATTTTTATCGAACCGATTTTACCAATCAAGTGGTAGTAGATTGGGAAGATCCCTCCCAAATACGCTTCTATAATTTAGAGGGGCAAAGTTATGCCAATAGTTTGCAGGTAGAATTGGACTCTTCTCCTTTGGAACGATGGGATTTGCGTTTTGCCTATAAATATTACGACGTGCAAACCGATTATCTCGAGGGTAGAAGAAGTAAGCCCCTCACGCCAGAACACCGTGTATTTGCCAATACTTCGTACGAAACTGAGACTACGGATAGCGGTTCTCAGTGGAAATTCGATACTACTTTGAATTGGTTGGGGGAACAGCGTTTCCCAAATACCGAAACGAATCCGGAATCGTATCAATTGTCGGCATATTCCCCAACGATTACCACTTTGAATGCACAGATTACCCGTGTGTTCAGTCCGAAATTTGAAGTATATTTAGGGGGTGAGAATATCACCAATGTAAAACAAGAACGTCCCATTTTAGGGGCTGATGACCCGTTTGGCCCTAATTTCGATAGTACCTTCGTTTATGGACCGATTTTTGGACAGATGTATTATATGGGTCTACGGTACAAATTATAAACCAAGTAAAAACAACAATGAAAAAGATCATAATCATTCTAATGCTAACGTTATCCGGTGCCCTTTTTGCCCAGGATAAAAATGCAAAAGCCACCATTGAGGTAGATGGGGTATGTTTCATGTGTAAAATGAGAATTGAAAAAGCCGCAATCAAAACGAAAGGAGTAAAGTCTGCTGTCTGGAACGTGGAATCCCATGAACTGAGTCTAATCTATGACGCCCGTAAGGTGGATGTGAATACGATCCAAGAAAACATTGCAGCTGTAGGTCATGATACAGGGGAGCACATTGCCACGGATGAGGCTTATAACAGTGTTGATCCTTGTTGTCGTTATCGTGATCCCAAAGTGGTGGAGGACCACAATGAGTAAGCGTTTTTATTGAAATACAAGGCATTCAAATCTAGCCTGAAAGTGAACATTTTCAGGCTATTTTTTTTGCGTATCATTTAGTTAAATATTTGCAAAGAAAGGAATCAGCGACATCATTTCCATACTACATTTACTCTACAAATTTAATGCTGTTTAGTATGGCAACATCTAAGTCAAACGGAAAAGCGTCTGCCAAGAAGGCTGTAGCGAAAGCTCCAGTAAAAAAGACCACTCCGGCTTCTAAGAAGAAGTAATCTGGTTCGGTTTATTCAGTATAAACCCACTTGGAACTACCACCCTTAAGAAAGGTGGTTTTTTATTTTAGATACATTAAAAAAAGCCTTTGCAAACGCAAAGGCTTTCTTGTATTTCAAATAGGGAATTTATTACATCATTCCTGGCATTCCACCACCACCCATTGGAGGCATAGCTGGAGTATCTTCTTTGATGTCTACCAAAGCACATTCGGTAGTAAGAATCATTCCAGCTACGGAAGCGGCATTTTCCAAAGCCACACGGGTTACTTTTTTCGGGTCGATGATTCCAGCTTTCATCATGTCGACATATTCATCATTTTTAGCATCATATCCGAAGCTGGTTTTGCCTTCCATTACTTTGTTGATCACAACAGAACCTTCTCCTCCTGCGTTTTCAACAATGGTACGAAGTGGTGCTTCAATAGCTTTCGCTACGATTTGCACCCCTGTAGTTTCATCCAAGGAGTTCGTGGTCACTTTTTCAAGTACCTTTTTAGCGCGCACCAAGGCAACACCACCACCCGCTACGATTCCTTCTTCAACGGCGGCTCGGGTAGCGTGAAGCGCATCATCAACTCGGTCTTTCTTCTCTTTCATTTCCACTTCACTTGCAGCACCTACATAGAGTACGGCTACACCTCCTGCTAATTTAGCCAAGCGTTCCTGAAGTTTTTCTTTGTCATAATCGCTGGTAGTCGTTTCAATCTGGCTCTTGATCTGTCCCACACGTGCTTGGATGTCGCTTTTCTTTCCAGCTCCATTAACGATTGTCGTGTTGTCTTTGTCGATGGTCACTGTTTCAGCAGTACCCAACATATCGATAGAGGCATTTTCAAGAGTGAATCCGCGCTCTTCAGCAATTACAGTACCACCGGTTAGGATAGCGATATCTTCTAACATGGCTTTTCTACGATCACCGAATCCTGGTGCTTTAACAGCAGCAATTTTCAAAGCACCCCGAAGTTTATTCACTACTAAGGTAGCCAAGGCTTCCCCTTCGACGTCTTCAGCGATAATCAAAAGCGATCTTCCTTGCTGCACTACTGGTTCCAAAATTGGAAGCAGGTCTTTCATGTTGGAGATTTTCTTATCATACAACAAGATCATTGGGTTCTCCAATTCGGTTTGCATTTTTTCACTATCGGTAACGAAGTAAGGAGATAAATAGCCTCTGTCGAATTGCATACCTTCCACAACGTCAACATAGGTTTCGGTACCTTTCGCTTCTTCAACGGTAATCACCCCCTCTTTTCCAACTTTTTCAAAGGCTTCTGCGATAAGAGAACCAATGGTGTCATCGTTATTGGCAGAAATAGAGGCTACCTGTTTTACCTTATCGGCAGAGTTGCCCACCTTAGAAGCTTGTTTTTCTAGATCTTTGATAATGGCTTGAACGGCATTGTCAATTCCGCGTTTTAATTCCATCGGATTTGCTCCCGCCGCTACGTTTTTTAGACCTTCCTTAACGATGGCTTGGGCCAAAACGGTTGCCGTCGTCGTACCATCACCTGCCAGATCATTGGTTTTAGAGGCTACTTCTTTTACCATTTGAGCACCCATATTTTCCAATGGATCTTCCAATTCGATTTCCTTTGCCACCGTTACACCGTCCTTGGTTACTTGAGGGGCTCCAAAGGATTTACTAATGATAACATTACGACCTTTTGGTCCTAAGGTTACTTTTACTGCGTTTGCCAAAGCATCCACACCTTTCTTGATCGAATCGCGTGCTTCAATGTCAAACTTTATATCTTTTGCCATAATTCGTAGTTTTTTTAGTGATTAACAATGGATTAAATGATGGCAAGAATGTCGTCCTCACGCATGATGAGGTAATCTTTTCCATCCAATTTTAGTTCGTTTCCGGCATACTTTCCATAAAGTACAGTATCCCCAACTTTAACGGTCATTTCATGGTCTTTTTTGCCTTTTCCAACGGCTACCACTTTACCTTGTTGAGGTTTTTCCTTTGCGGAATCAGGAATATAAATACCAGAGGCAGTTTTGGTTTCGGCCGCTTGAGGCTCGACAACCACACGATCTGCAAGAGGTTGAATTTTTAATGCCATATGTGTTTAATTTATGTTAGTTTAAAAGTTATGTCTGCCTTTAGACAGAAACTGTGCCATGGCTATTTTTATAAAGAAAAATGCCAACTTGTCAGAAGTTGGCATTTCCATTAAAGGTATGTCTCGAATTAATGTTGAATGATAAGTTGATATTGCAAGACTTCTTCTCCTAAATGTATATGGAGGAAATAATTACCTGCAGGAATTTCCAACGTGCTTATTGTCTTCTCGATGTTTTCACTGCTTCCTTGGTAGAGGGTATTGGAAAAGGCATCGTAAATGGCAATCTGATAATTCCCGGCAGGATAGCTGCTAAAGTCTAAATTGAAGGCGTCATCAGCCGTATTTGGAAAGGGATATACGGGTAATTGTTGTTGTCCACTACCACCCTGTCCATGTTCCACATATTTTAAAACGGCATCACCGTAGCCACAGCTATTGGATCCCATCAGCTGGATATATCCTGCCGTACCAGCATTACCCGTAAAAACCTGGGTGGTTCGTCCTGCATTGGGATAAACCTGCCAGTTTGGACTGGTGATATCGAAGGGGTTGTTAATTTCAAAAGGATACGGAAGCCACCATTCATAGGCGGTGGCCCCTTCTGCTACTCCTCCAGAATAGGTAACTATCGCACCCGTTGCAACCACTTCTGGTCCATTTAAATAAGCAGGGGCCGAGGGCTTGCCCAGCCATAACTCCTTTTGAACCACCTGATTTGGAAAAATAGCCTTGATCCATCCAGAGGACGGGGTGGAGGTCGTATTCTCGACTGTCACGGAGAAATCATCCGATGTAATGATTTCCAGTCCATTAGATACCTGCCATTGAGTAACAGGAATTGGAGTACAGCCGTCAAATTCATAGGTTACAAGATCGTTTTGGCAAATGATGCTAGGACCCATGAGGTTTTCGCCCTCAAAATACACGGTGGGCGGTTGGGGGTTGTTTTGAATTTCTTGTAAAAGCCACTCAAAGCTTTCAAGGGTGAAGGAAGAGTGCTGTTCATTCTTTTTGGGACCATAATAGGAATCAAAAGGAATTTCACCAGTACAAACCAAATTTCGATTTAATGATTGATTCCAGTTGAAATTGGGCTGATGGAATCCAAGGGCACTTACAGTAGGTATGAATGAATTGACGTGCTCCATGGTTTGAATATCCCAATTGTTGATGCATATAAATGGAGGATCACATACACTTGCTTGTTGGAGTGTGTAGATTAAATCCCTTTGGGTTGGAAACCAACCTCCAGGTACATTATCCATATTACCACGGGAGTTACTGTTTGTGACGTAGCGATCATGATAAATCCAGCTAATTATTTTCTTTTTAAAGAATGCTATTTTATGGAAATTTCCTTGGGCTGGAAGGGCATATGATTCCAATGTCAATCGATGCCCCAATCCATTCACCAATCCTCTAACCTTTAAGGTTTGGCAGCCATTCCCGGCATAATTGTCGGGAAAAATTGTTCCAGAAATACCTGTCCCGTTGGGATCAAACGGATTATCAAATCCTTTTTTGTCCTGTAAAGCGCCATTGATTAGGGCTATTTTCCTCAAATTTTGCGGATATCCATGGCTGCCAGGAAGACCATTGTTGAATAGATTGTTATAATAATTGATAAAAATAGGACGCCCTCGATTTTCCGAAAATCCTTGTGAAATGGTTCTTCCATTCAACCAATCCTGATGCAAGATGTCGTTGCTTTCGCCGCTATATTGCTCTATCAGTTGTTGACGCGCGGCAGGAGATCCTAGCTGATTGTCCACAAAATCGGCTGCTGCTGCACTGCTGGGTTTTAGCATATGTAGAAGTGATTGAATTCCCATGGGGATGTTGGCACCCAAATGAGGGCTATCCACACTTATCCAAAGCCGGGTGTTATGTGGAATTCCATGCTTCTCCATATAGGCCAGGGCATATCTGGATATTTGACCGCCCATGCTTGGACCTACAATAACAAGTTGTTCATTACTGCCATTTTGAACAAGTTTGTTATTTAATAATTGGTATAATCTGACATGGTTTAAACCATTGCGCTCTATATAATCGGCTCCACCATCGATGTAGTAGCCGTTTTTCCAGCTATTTTCTTGATTGACCAAAATGATGTCATAACCCATATTTCTCAAAATGGGCATGATAGGCACTTCAGTGCCATTGACCGTATAAGACATCATTTCCTCCATAGATCGGTGTAATTCATCTGGCAAGGGTGAATCCCCGTCTTGAATTTTTCGTCTGTCTCTTGGGTCGAACCCGTCGATAACAATAATTGGTTTTAGAAGGTTTTTTTGGGTATTTCCATTATTGGTGTGATAAAAGGTCCGATACACTAATTTACCAACATGTGCCGAGGTTTCATTAAAGCCTTGCCAAGGAATAGTTCCCCAAATGGTATCGGTATCAATCAAATTGATTGGTGGAGGAGCCGGCAATTTCACATGAAGAAGTCCCTGTGTGGTCTTGGTGCTTCCATCTTGAAAAGTTGCCGTGAAGGTGAGTATTTTCTCGCCTCCTTCTTCGTAGGCAATCATGAACTGTTCTTGTATAACGCTTCCATTTTCAATGATAATATACTCCGCGTTGGAATCGAAGTTTGCTATTAAGGAAACCAGATCTTTATTATCGGTGTCTTGCAAGATGAGTTCAGGGTTGATTACGTATTTTATAATATTCCCCATAGCATATTCCTTCAACGGAGCAACCAATAATAGATGGCTTTCTAACAAGGTTGGTTGGTTGTTGTTTATCCTTTCGAATAAATTTTGGGAAAAATGCAGTGCACCAAGACTTTCGTTGGACTCGTTAAAGTTTAGCCTTTGAAAACTTGCATTGATGATTCCAATATCGACAACACTGTATATGGAATCAGCACTATAACTGGATCTTAGGACTTTATAGTCGGTGAATTTTTGATCTAACGAAGCCCCTCTTAATTCCATCAGAGCCTGCTCAAAATAGCTTTTGTTGGCAATGTTGACTGAGTCATTGAAGGTTTCCAGTCTGGAAATAGGCATTACGCGGTCGTAAAGAATACCCGTTGATAATTGGGACAAGTCGATGTTCACCAAGAGGCTGTCAACGCTAATTTCGTCGGGCTCTTGGGCATGGAGGTTCGTGAAAAAGGGGAGAAAAATGATTAGAAAAAGAAATTTTCTCATAACTTTGAAATGTTAATAAATGAAACAATTGCATTTTGGTTTATTTGTTAATCAACAGGGTGTCATGGCAGTGACACCTTTTTTTTTATTGAAAATTATACCGAATATGTAATCCCACAGCTGTGATATGGGCCAATGAATTGAAATTCTGATGTAACTGTATTCCCAATGAAATCCTTCGAATCAAATCAAATCTTGCAGTAACCTCCAAGGGGAATCCGATTGCACTTTGAGAAACGGTCGTGGAAATGTCATTGGGGTTTACTTTTCGCAAACCAAAGTAACCCATGCCTGCATAGCCTTCCAAATAGAACCAATCACCAATAGGGAACTCCCGCCCATATTGAAGATTATACTCCTGGATATCGGCGTCTTTGGTGCTTCTGAAAATGTCCAAATCCGAACCAAATAAGATACTTCCTTTAACTAAGTGTTTGTTCAAATTTACTCCGGCTTCGAAACTAAAATTAACGATTGATTGAAAGCCCTGTACAGAACCACCACCCAGTGTAATGCCAAGATGATGAAATTGTAGTTGGGTGGTTTCATTGTTGCCCTGACCCCAGAATTCAAGAGGGATTAGTAGAAGTATCAGCAGTTTTTTCATAATATGTATACGTTTAAATGGTTCAATTGCTATTTGAAGTTCAATGACTTTTGTTAGAAATCGTATAACTTTAGGAGTGATGAAATTGATTCCAAGGCGGATGTGTCCATTCATTGTTCGATATTTACGAGTTCGAATAATTGATTGGTGCTGGAATTTTTAAAGGCCAGAAACCCTTGCTTTAAATCGAAATAGACGATGTCTACTGGCAGTCCACCAAAAGAAATGGCGTTGGAGGTTGAAGTCGAGAGTGTAAGTACCTTCGAGTAACTAGTTCCGCCAATGGAATAGCTACCCATGGAATAGGGCTCTTGAAAACTGAAGGAAGTTCCTAAGCTACAAGGGTCCTCTAAGAGACGTAAACTAAATTCCGTATACAGTGAAGTAGGTCCTTTTGAAATTTCGATTTCATAGTTTTCACATTCCGATCCTATAACATGCAATTGAATGATCAAATGTTCATATTCAAAGTAGGGGCTTTCACTGCCAATACCTCCCCCAGATTGCAGCGATTGAAGGTAAAGTGAGATTTCCACTGAAAAACTATCTCCATTGGCATCTTTGAAGGTGTGTGTTAGGGATTCATCCTCATAGTGGGTAGGAATGTAATTGAAATCGGATTCAGTAAAAGGATAGGTGGAATAACTGTCCGATTGCTTTTCGGAACAACCTAACAAAACAAGAAAAAGTAAATAATAAGCTTTCATGGTTTCAGAATTTTAAAGTTACTGGTTACTCCATTGTTGGTCATTACTTGTAATAAATAGAGACCTGAAGAAAATCTGTCAAAATTGATATGTGTTTCTAATTCAAACGAAATTCCTTTAAACACTTCCTGGCCCAATAAATTGAACATTGTTATTTGTTGTATAGCGTTTTGAGAGTGTATGTTTAATATGTCAGTTACTGGATTAGGGTAAATTGTTACCCATTCTTTTTGTGTTTTCTTTACAGACAATACGCATTCTTCCATAAAAAAAACGTCATGTTCTACCTGCTCTTCTATAAAATCGGCCAAGGGTGAATCGATGGTATCTAAACAAACCATCTCCAATAAGGGCAAATCCTGAAAATGGCAACTCGGTCCAGATCCAGTGAGATTTAATCCTTCGTTATTGCCATTGCGTACATTGATATAGGTGAGTTCCTGGTTTCCTCGACAATCAATGGAAATCAAAAAAGGATTGTTACTAAGGTCTAAGGTAGTTGCCCCCGAATTTTGACAATTTAGGTAGCGCAAAAAGAAGTTTTGTGAGAAATCGAAAGAAACAATGGGGTTGTTGTCCAATTCCACCCCTTGCAAGTTGGGGTTTGCACTCAAATCGATTTGCATTAGGTCATTTCCTTGAGCGTTCAAAAAGATCAAGTTGGGAGCCCCACTAATATCAAGGGATTCCAGATTTCCAAAATTACTTTGAAAGGCTTCTAATAAAGGATGGTTGGTAAAGCTTAGGGAGGTATATACGTTGCCCGAAGCATCAAACATCCGCAATAAGCTGTTGCCGCTTACGTCGATAGTGGCTATCTGCTGATAGGAAGCTTTGAACTCATCCAAATTTATAAAGGCTTCCAAGCCGGTAACATCATGAATATAGCCTGGGTCACCGGCTACATAGCTTATGTCCATAAATCCAGAGAAGGCTTCGGCTTCGCTCTGCTGAATTTCTCCGTCTAGATTTAAATCAATAATAGGATCATGTTGCAATAACTTGAATTTGAATATGGGATCGGGGATGTTTACCACCTGACCTGCAAGGGAAAAGGAAAGTAAGAAAAAGGTAAGTATACCTAAAGTACGTTGAATGGCTGTTTTCATAACTCCTCGTTGTTTGGATTTGTGTTCTTAAGCGTCGTGTAGTACTTGTGGCAGCAAAACCACACAACAGGGGAGTTAACTCGAGAACTAAGTAAGCAAAAACAACAAGTCCAACCAAAAGTCAATCCTGAATTTCATCGAATGGTAGTTCGAATTTATAAATTCAAGGTTTGGAAGAACTCGCTTATCGGTACTAGTTAGGTAGTATGAAGATATAAAAAAAAGCCAACACGTTGGTGCTGGCTTTTATATTGGGAAAAACTTTTTTTTAGTTTTGGGCCCCCTCTTCCGAACTGTTGTCAGTAGCTGGAGGGGTAGTGTTGGTGTCGGGCAAGGTAACTCCTTCCACCTGATCTTGTAGAAAATCGGTGTTCGAGGTACCACTAAAAAGCGATACGTTCGAAATAAGGATAAGTGCAAGCATGATCATCGACAAGGTCCAGGTACTTCTATCCAAGAAGTCGGTGGTTTTCTTTACACCCCCCAATTGCTGGGTTCCTCCACCTCCAAAAGCAGACGAAAGTCCACCTCCTTTAGGGTTCTGTACCATGATTACGGCCACTAATAGGAAGGCCACGAAGATGATTAGGATCAAAAATATTGAAAACGTACTCATTGTTGTTCTTTTATAATATTCTCTATTGCCCGAATTTGGTCTGCAAAGAAACCACTTTTTTCGGGATTTTTCAAAATTAATATTTTATATGCTTGGATGGCCTTTTTATAATTCTTTTGTTTGAGATATACCTTCGCCAAAGTTTCGGTCATCAGGCGTTCCGAAGGCTGTGTGTAGGGCTCCGACAAATCAATTTGTGTGGATTGCGGCTCCTTTGGCTTTATCTTCGGTTGCTCCTGGATAAACTTATCGATGAGCTCGAATTTTCGATTTTTCTTTTTACTTGGTTCCTTTGTCTTTTTAACCTCTTCCGGCTTGCGTTCAATTGGGACTGCTTTAGTGAGCTTTAGCCATTCAGAAAAGGTATGGGTTTCTTCCTTTGAAAAAGATAAAGGGGCGTCTACTTCTAGACTTGGTTCAGAAGGGGTTTCAACAGTATCATCACTCTCCGATGCCACCATTTTACTTACCGAAGAGGTTTTGCGCTCGAAAAGCTGCGGATCTAAAATCGCTTCCGCTTTCTTCATTTCGGCCTTCATCTGGCGATCGATTTCCAAGCTAACCTGCTCGGTAATATTTTCCGAAACTACGGGTAGTGCCATGATGGCTTCCAGATTCTGTTGAATGATTTCAGAAATCTGATTTTGTACAAATTCTTCCGAAGTGATATAATCAAATAAAACATCCCGGTCGGTGGTGTAAGCTGCAGTGACTTTCAACGCATCATTATACTGAAAACTATGAGCGTTTTTCAGTCCTTTCAATTGAAGGGCCCTGGCACTTTGAAAGTATGGATAAGTATCCACGATTTGATTCAATGCCTGGACATCGTCAGAAGTTACATCCTGAGGTCTTGCCAAAAGCGCTATGAACTTTCTCGTATCCATCTACTACCAGTTTGCCAAAGATTGATTAAAAATGTCCTGAGTAATCCTCTCGAATATTACCTCCAAAGCGGTATCCAGTTGCGTTCCCACCAATTGGGCGCTTCCACTGTAGTCATAATAGAAGGAAAAGCGTTGCTCGAAATCTTTCTTAGAGTTTTTAGTGTTGATAAACCGAACATTCACGGCTACTGTCAGGCGGTTTTCAGCGGCGGTACTTTGAGAGGTTGCGGTAATAGGAGAGACGTAGTATTGTACAATTTCCCCTTCATAAATAAGATCCCCATTGGCGTTTACTAAATCCAAGCTGGTTTGATTGAGCAGTAAATCCTGTAACTCTAGTGTGAAGTTTCGGGCCACTTTGGGCTCTACCAAAGGAGCATTATTCACGAAATTATTTACCTGAAAAGTCTTGGTGGTGCTGTAGTCGATATCGGCTCCAGTAAAGGAGTAGGGGCCACATGCGGTGAGTAAAAGAGGTGCCACCAACATCCAAACCATATTTCGAAATATTACTATTCTCATCCGCAGTTACTATAAATTGTATTGTTTGATTTTACGATATAAGGTGCGTTCACTAATGCCCAATTCCTTGGCGGCCTCTTTTCGTTTTCCATCGTATTTTTCCAAGGATTTTTTGATCAATTCCAACTCCTTATCCTGAAGGGAAAGGCTTTCCTCTTCTTCAATTTCTTCCGCAAAATGATATTTGTCCGGCTTTTGTTCCGTCATTTCCTCTGGTATGCTCAAAAACTCAACTTTAGCTGGGACTTGAGGTTCTTCCTCGATGATGGCAGCTAAATCATCTTCGCGATCCTCATCGGCATAGATCTTATTGATTAAACTGGCATTCTGCTCCTTAACTTTGGTGGCATTTCCTGTATTCATCAACTCCATGGTTAGTTTCTTCAAGTCGTTGATGTCCCTTTGCATATCGAACAAAACCTTGTATAAGATTTCCCGTTCACTACTGAAGTCACTCTCCTTCTTTTTTGTATTCACCACAGCGGGAAGATTACTGCCTACATTGGGTAAATATTGTTTTAAGGTAGCATAGGAGATTTCCCGGTTCTCTTCCAAAACAGATAGTTGTTCGGTAATATTACGCAATTGCCGAATGTTTCCACCCCAATTATATTGAAGCAGTAATCCAACAGCCTCATCTTTTAATCGGATGGTGGGCATTTTGTATTTTCTTGCAAAATCGGAGGCGAATTTACGGAAGAGCAGGTGGATGTCATCCCCGCGTTCCCGGAGCGGGGGCAGGTTGATTTCTACTGTGCTCAAACGATAATAGAGATCTTCCCGAAATTTTCCTTTCTGAATGGCATCAGCCATATTGACGTTGGTGGCGGCTACGATTCGGACATCGGTTTTTTGAATCGCGGAAGATCCTACTTTGAGGAATTCCCCGTTTTCCAACACCCGAAGAAGTCGTACTTGGGTGGGTAGCGGCAATTCTCCCACTTCATCCAAGAAGATGGTACCTCCATCGGCTACTTCAAAATATCCGGATCGTGTTGAGGTGGCTCCGGTAAAAGCTCCTTTTTCGTGCCCGAAGAGTTCACTGTCGATAGTACCCTCGGGAATAGCCCCGCAATTTACGGCAATGTATTTATTGTGCTTGCGATGGGAAAGAGAGTGGATGATTTTAGGAATACTTTCTTTCCCCACTCCACTTTCTCCGGTCACTAACACCGATATATCTGTGGGCGCCACTTGAATCGCTTTTTCAATGGCTCTATTGAGTTTGGGATCGTTCCCAATGATTTCAAAACGCTGCTTAACAGCTTGAATGCTTTCCATTAATTATATAGATAATCAAATTTTCTAAGTTCAGGTATTATATCATAGGAATAGTAACTATTCCCAATAGAGGGTAGTTGATTTTCTTGCACACATTCAACCTCCAGATAACTCGCGTAACTGGAGTAATAGGAGCTGGTACCATGCTCTATCATTAGTTTTGGGCAATCGGCACAGTGACTTTGAAAGATGGCACCCACGGTTAGTTCATTGATAAGTAATCCGTGAAGGTAAAGATCGTCAAAAGCATCCTTTGTCGGATTGATTTCAGTATCACTGTATTTGAAACTTTCATCTACCCATCCGGGAGTTTCCCAAAATTCACCCGTGCTTACGGTATATTCAAATTCGGTGGATGCAATTTGGGTCACATGAATGCCATCGGGGGCATACGTGAATTCTTTTAATGTATAGATGTACAAGTCAGGATTACCATAGTTTACAAATGACTCCATGGTAATCGCTTTACCAGTGGCGGGATTCAAAACAATTTTATCGCTAAAATATCCGGGAGGGGCATTGCCGTCGTCGGTGATGATTTCAGAGCCATTATAGGTTATAGTCTTCGTATATCCACT
>CAZOSF010000007.1:52497-54691 GCA_964582415.1 uncultured Alteromonas sp. | reverse complement strand
TATGGAACCTTTGAAGCCGTACAACCCGATGGTTCCTGTGATCTTCCGGTGCAAATCCAATTGGAAGGAGGCGGGAATGCCACGCACGCCGGACTTTTTACAGTAGAACTCACCTGGTGCTTTCTACCCCCATCGGGACCTCTTTATATCTCTGGGACAATATTCGCCGCCAATGGGGATGAGTTATTTATAGAAACCATCGCTCAGGGCATTGGCGACAATGGAGAAGTATTTGAAACCTTTGCCTTTATTGGAGGCACAGGAAGATTTGAAGAAGCCAGTGGTCAATTCGATTTATATACCACTACCGTATTTGATCCCAACTGTGGACTCTGTGGCACCTATACCAATTATGGAGAGGGAACCATCCAGTATTAAGTCGAAATACATAGTACAAAAAAAGAAGCCCAATTGGGCTTCTTTCTATTTTACCTAGAACGCTTGACGCATCACACTTTACGCCTAACTCCTAATTACACAACTCCTCTAGGGCATCTTCGATATCCCCGGGGGTGCTCATAATTTTCATAAAGGTTCCCATGGTAAGATCGGGCCAGTGCAAGGCGATACGATATTTTCCGTGCAACATGGTAGCCGTTTTTCCTTGAAGGATGATCTCATAGGGCAACGCAGCCGCATGGGCCTCCCCTATTTTTGGCAAGAAATGGGATTCCCCGTCTTCATCATCTTCCAGACCCACACCAAATACAGCTACTTTGGGGGAGCTATACACCAATTTATACACCAATACGGTATTTCCTTTTTTAGCTTTCAAATTCTTTTCAATGGTAGCCACGCCTTCTTCAAAACTGGCAAATTCGCGCAATTCCACAGGATCTGTGAAATAGGGCATCATGATTTTATAATGGTACTTTTTCAACTTGTCCTTTTCCACAGCCCCACCAAAAGGAGTGAAATCGTTTCCAAACTGGGATAGGGCTTTTTTAACGTCATTGGAAAAGCTTGTGAACAGGGTTTCATACTTTCCGTAGTCATTACCCAAATACGCCCTTAAAATGTATTCTGGATTGGTATAGGATATCGTTAGGGTGTTCCCCTCTTTTACCAAGCCTATTTTTAGAACGGCGGCCAAGGCGCCGCGGTCTTTTACTTTTACGACGGTATTTTTCAAATCATTTCGGGTAAAAGCAATAACGCCTAAATTTGGATTACTAGCGGGATTGTAGTCACCCAAGACTTCGAAATTATGGCTTTTTAAAACGTTCTTAATGGTTCCGGACATCACTGATACAGTATGCCCGCTCTCTCCCACCTTGATGAAAGGAGAAATCTCCTGGGAAATTCCTGAAATACTGAACAGAAAAATAGTCGCTACTACTAAATACAAAGTTCTCATGATTATGGATTTTTGAATCTTTAAAACTACGCGAGAACCTCTTAAATTTTTATGACAAGAATCATGGTAAGGCCAATAAATACGGGAATTTGTATTTAATTTTAATCCTATTTAATTTAATTATTGATTATTCATTTTACCATAGGGTATATCTATCATAAAATTGAATTTATAGATAAGTTTACTAGCCTTTCTGCCCCTAAACTTTTAACTTTGTAAGACTTCGAAAAATACTACATAACGATAATTAAACTCTTACACAACAATGGGAAATAACGAGCACGCACAATCCAATGGAAAGGCGTATGATGTCAACAATCCAGCAGACATCTCAAAGTGCCCTTTCATGAGCCACGGTGCGGGTGGCGGAACGCGCAACCGTGACTGGTGGCCGAACCAATTGAAAGTAAATATCCTTCGACAAAATTCGGAGAAATCCAACCCTATGGGTCCCGATTTCAACTATGCCGAAGAATTCAAGTCGTTGGACTATTGGGCACTTAAAAAAGACCTAGAAGCATTAATGACCGATTCACAAGACTGGTGGCCAGCCGACTTTGGTCACTATGGTGGTCTCTTCGTACGTATGGCATGGCACGCAGCCGGAACCTACCGAGTGGGTGACGGACGTGGAGGTGCCGGTACTGGACAACAACGTTTCGCCCCTTTGAACAGCTGGCCAGATAATGCCAACCTAGACAAGGCCCGTAGATTGCTATGGCCTATCAAACAGAAATATGGCAAAAAAATCTCCTGGGCCGATTTGATGGTGTTGGCTGGAAACGTCGCCTTGGAATCCATGGGCTTCAAGACCTTTGGTTTTGGTGGTGGCCGTGC
>CAZOSF010000007.1:29811-52397 GCA_964582415.1 uncultured Alteromonas sp. | reverse complement strand
GATGCCATTACCGGTGGACCTGAGGTGACTTGGACCAAGACTCCTACCCAATGGAGCAATAACTTCTTTGAAAATCTATTTGGCTACGAATGGGAACTTACCAAGAGTCCTGCAGGCGCCAAGCAATGGGTAGCCAAAGATGCTCCTGAAATCATCCCGGATGCTTTCGATCCTAATAAAAAACACCGACCAACGATGTTGACAACCGACTTGTCACTTCGTTTCGATCCTGAATATGAAAAAATATCAAGACATTTCTTGGAAAACCCAGATGCTTTTGCGGATGCTTTCGCACGTGCTTGGTTCAAACTAACCCACCGCGATATGGGACCGGTTTCCCGTTATCTTGGTCCAGAAGTACCCCACGAAGAATTGCTGTGGCAAGATCCTGTTCCAACAGTATCACACGCCCTGATTACCAAAGAAGAAGCTGAAGAGTTGAAGAAGAATATTATGTCTTCTGGCTTGACCGTTTCCGAATTGGTAAGCACCGCTTGGGCCTCTGCCTCTACGTTCCGTGGTTCTGATAAGCGGGGTGGTGCCAATGGTGCCCGTGTCCGTTTAGAGCCTCAGAAAAGCTGGGAAGTAAACAACCCAAAACAATTGGCTAGAGTTTTGGATACTTTAGAGCGTATCCAACATGAGTTCAACGCTGCTCACCCAACCAATGAAATGGTATCCCTTGCCGATTTGATCGTTTTAGGAGGTTGTGCCGCCGTTGAAAAAGCTGCCAAAGACGCAGGATATGATGTGAAAGTTCCTTTCACTCCTGGTCGTACCGATGCAACACAGGCACAAACCGATGTGGAACAGTTCAATTACCTAAAGCCTGCTGCCGATGGTTTCCGCAATTATTATGCGACAACCTATGACGTAAAAGCAGAAGAATTGTTGGTAGACAAAGCGCAGTTGCTGAACCTAACCGCTCCAGAAATGACCGTATTGGTTGGAGGTATGCGAGTATTAGGTACTAACTACGATGGTTCTAAACACGGTGTGTTCACCGATAAAGTAGGAGTTCTTACCAATGATTTCTTCAAGCATATCTTGGATATGGATATCAAGTGGGAACCTACTAACGATACGAACCTTTATGAAGGAAAAGATCGTAAGACCGGTGAATTGAAATGGACAGGAACCCGTGCCGATTTGGTATTTGGTTCTAACTCTGAATTGCGGGCACAAGCTGAAGTATATGGTTGTGCCGATTCAGGAGAGAAATTTGTCAACGATTTTGTAGCCGCTTGGAACAAGGTGATGATGTTAGATCGTTTTGACCTTGCCTAAGCCCTATTAGGTGTTAATAATGAAAAGGTGGTCCAAAAGGCCACCTTTTTTATTCCAATACAGGACGAAGTATTTCTTCCATTTTGAGATACCCTGCTTCTAAACAATGGACACCATCATAAGTATACACCGCTTGCATCCCCTTCTCCTCGTTTACCATCTCCGAATAATAGTCTACATAGATACAATCATGTGTGTCGGCATAGGCTTTTAGCATTTTATTCAAGGCGATAACTTTATCCGCAGGCAAGATACTAGGACGCCAAACAAAGACATTGGCGGGCAAGACACTACAAATAACCACCTTGATGTTTTGGGCTTGGGCCAATTCGGCCATATCAAAAATGTTTTGTGCCGTCTCCTCTAATGGAACGTACCCTTGATTTTGGGCAATGTCATTGATCCCCGCTAAGATTACCACCATGGTTGGCTGCAGTTTGATAACATCTTGCCAAAAGCGAAGTTTCATCTGTTCGGTGGTTTGTCCGCCGATGCCGCGATTGATGTACCTTGGGTTATCAAACAATCCGGGATGCATATTCACCCAACCTTCGGTAATGGAATTGCCCATAAATACCACACGCTCCTCCCCTTCTTTTGGCGGAAGTAAATTTTCGTTCGCTTTCTGGAAGCGTTGCAGATTCGCCCAGTCCTGAGCTCGTAAAGGATTTGCCATAAATACGATCAAAAATAAAATGCTTATTCTGAATATCATTTGCTCTTACTATATCCATCAAATATAGGGGATTCAACGACGTTCATTACACTATTTTTTTTCGGAAATACCCTGTTAAAATTGTACAGAAATCTGTTTAAAGTATTGTTGTCCTGCTACTTACATTTTTTCAATTTTGTACTTTAAAATGAATGTTATGGAATGGACCCCAATCCTTGGTAACTTGGCCGCCTTTTTGACCACCATGAGTTTTTTACCTCAGGCGGTTAAAACGATTCGTTCGAAAAATACGCGGCAATTATCGTTACCTATGTATTTGATGTTTGTTTCGGGAGTAGCCCTATGGCTCTTCTACGGCATCCTAAAGAATCAAGCGCCCATTATTTTGGGCAATGCCATCACCTTGATTTTGGCAAGTATCATTTTGGCCTATAAATTAAGGGATGTGAAAAAGACGTATAGTCGATTAAAACGATAAAGAAAAACGCCCTTCGAGAGGGCGTTTTATATTTTTTAGTGTTTTACGATCTGTTTGGTAACCGTACCGTCCGACGTCGTTATACGAGCAATGTACACCGCGGCACCATAGCCCTCTAGGGAGATACTGGCAGCCTGTGCATTCACCTGCTCCTGCTTCACCAACCTGCCTTGCACATCGTACACCATCACCGATTCGATCTCGGCCTGTGGCGACACGATGTTGAACACCGATTGGGTTGGGTTCGGATAAATAGCGACAGCGTCCCTACCGTAGGAACCGATGCCCAAGGCACCTTCCCTGTTGAACACCACTGTAAATCGGTTGTGGAACACACCAGGACCACTATTGAACTCATAGCCCTGCTCTTTTAGGTTTACCACCGTACCGTTCCAGTTGTCTACAAGGTAGATATCGGTTTCGTCCATTTGAAGCCCATCCACGGCATAAATATCGATCTTGTACTGTGTGAGGTCTTCCACCAAGGTGGAGAACCCAAGTGGCACCTGCTTATCCTCGTTGAATGCCTCACGCGACTGAATACCCAATTCTTGGCTTCCGTCTTCCAAATGGCTGTACAGCGATAGTACCGTGGCCAAACGTCGGGAGTCGTACCCATCGTCCAATCCGGCCGTAGTATTCTCGGTAAAGGCAATCAGGGTTGTTCCTTGAAGTTCGTATTCCGATTGCGAAACACGCAACCAAAGACGCTCTCGGCCGATACTCTCTGGACCTCTCAAAGTAGTGTTACCAGATGTTCTTCGCATGCCGTTGTTGAATATGGCTGTTCCTCCAGCAGACGCTTTTACACCAAAACCTTGACTGGTAGAGATATATCCGTTAGGCTGTGTACTGGTTCCTGGATCGTTGTTGGCAGGAAGCCCACCAGAAAGGTTATACATGGAGATATCTTCCATGTCGAAGTTCATTGCCCCTGCTCCCGGGATCCCAGGACTGGGTGGCGTTAGGTGCTCCCAGAAATACACCTCGGCGATCATGCTGTTCGCATTGAGGAAATCATCGGCGAAGATTGCCGATGCATAGGGGTTGGCCAATACGTTCGGACTCGCGTTCCTGTTCTCCGATGGCGTTCCGATAGTGTTGTAAACGATTGGGAACTCCACCACCCCATTATTTAGTGTACCGGATACGTAGCTGTAGTTAAAGATACCCCCTGGCTGTCCAAAACCGGACTGCGGGCGTACAATGTAGCCCTCACCCGGTGTAAGCGCACCGTTAGGATACGCTATCCAGTTGTCGTAGTTGTCGTCGGCAAAGTTCTCTGCCCCACCACCAAGAGCCGCTTCCACCTCTGGGTTGGGAAGGAAATTGGCTGTCTCGTGGTAGAGTACCAAAAAGGCCGAGTTCCATACGCCCTCACGGGTATCACCCGTCATTGGGCTGCCCAATACCATAAAGTCTCTAGAGGCAAGGTCTGGAGAGGTCGTCTGTACCTCGATGGAACCGTTGTTAGTAACTGTAGCAGTATTACTTACTTGAACTACATTGGCTTGATGTTCAACGATTAAAGCACCATCAACGGTTATATTACCTTCGGTTTTTAAATACCCTCCAGCTGCTACCGCAACTGTAGCTCCAGTCCCGATGGTACAGGAACATGCATCTACGTTTCCGTCTGTTCCGGTATTATAATTATCATTGAATACCGCCACACTCGTGTTTGTTGGCGCCCCGTTATTCCATGAACCCCCTGAAAAAGTAGTGAGTTGTGAAGGATGAGGATTTATCGTAATAGTCGTAGTACAACTGTCAGAAAGCCCGCTCACTGAATCAGTTACGGTGTATTCTACAGATTGAGTTCCCACATCGGAACAATCAAAAGTTACTTGTCCACTGTAGGATACACCACCACAACTCTCAGAAACGCCTAAAAGGTTTATGGCGTCAATGGATGTAGAACCATCCGATTCCTGTAACACTTCCGAAAAATTAACAGCTTCGAATTGCCCAATAAATCCAGGGGAAAAGTTAGTGATAACTGCAGTTGCAGGTCCAAAGGTATTATCTTGACTATAGACGCAAAATCCAAATAATTCACCTGCCACTAGGTCGATGTTGAAGCTTCCAGATTGATTCGTACTTGAAGCATCACTTAGGGCAAAGTAGGTAGTTCCAACCACATATCCGAATGAATCCCATTCTGGCCCATCAATGGTACTATAATTCCAATCGAAAGAAACTGTAGCATTTTGTGTAGGGGTAACCGAGAGTACGGTAAACCCAGGGTTACCAGATCCGTTGTCTCCACCAACAATGGTAGCTTGATTAAATAATGGGTCGATAGTGAGCGATCCTGAAGCATCCAAGGTAAAAGTTAGATCCTGACAAATAACATCCGGAATTCCATCATTAATGGTAATGATTTGATCTAAGTCCACCTGACCACCAGAACAAGCATCGGTTACCGTGTAAGTAACTGTAGCATCACCTACTCCAGGAACGGAAGGATCGAAGGTAAATGTAGTTCCATTTCCATCATCAGTAACTCCTGGTCCACTATAAACACCTCCGGTTGGCAATCCACCACCCAATCCAGTTTGAACACCTTCTGTGATACAAAGACTCGACAAGGATACAGAAAAACTAGCCGTTCCGGGAGGCAAATCGAAGGCTTCAGTGCCATCCGACTTACTGCCTGTGGATCCTTGGGACGCACTATATCCCAATCCTCGTCTTGCAAAAGCATCCCAAATAGCACATTGGTTGGCCCCACCATAAATATTTTGATCGGCTTGAAGAATCGCATCCCTTCCATCCACAAAACCTGGACTACAAGGCTGCAATTTCATGGCTTCGGTAACGATGGCCAATGCTTGAACGTTTCCGGCATCTACAGCCGGATTTCCGGTAACTGTATAAAAATCACTGCTGAAACCGTGATCACCAATCAATTCCCAAGTCATTTCCCATAGCATAGCACACCAAACAGAACCTACACCGTGAGGAGCTACTTCCACTTTAATATCATCATAGGTATGTGGATTTACAGCAAAATTGGTGCTGTAAGGATAGGTTCGAATCCCAGGACCATTTGCAGCTTGCCCCACGAGCCATGTTCCAATTCCTCTGGAATCGTTTCCGGCATCTCCAGTTTCCATGGTGAGCATCAAAGCATAATAATCACTCCAACCCTCTCCCATTTGTTCTTGGTTTTGAAGACAGGCCGTAGCTGCCGGCCCTCCCGTTAATCGGTTGGATATTCCATGTCCGTACTCGTGTACGATTACTCCGTTATCAAAATCACCATCTCTTGTATTACAAACGTACATCTGCATTCTCGGGTTATTCCCATCCGAAGGGGTACCGAAGTTGGCATTACAGGTTCCAGAACCATCCTGGGCTTCCGAATTTACAGAGTCGCTCCCACTTCCACCATTACCATAGTTGTTCTCCTGAAAATTACCCGCTGCCTCATCGAAACCATAGTGGTACGTTACATCATGAATGATGTTGGTCCAATAGAAAAGGTTGGTCACCGCGGCATCTTCAGATTGGTCTCCTGCCGAATACGTTGGATTGAAAGGGAAATCAAAAATTAAACTACCCCCTCCTTCCGCATAGTCGTTAGCATTGGAAGGAGAGTTGGTGTTGTTATCATCGTCGTAGGCCGAACAATTGTTTCCTTGAGTTCTTGTAAATTCTGGGCCCGCTACCCCATTGGTATCATGCCATCCAAAAGGAGATGCAGTAGCATCATCTGGATCTACTTCCAGGGAACGTCCTCCATGGTTTGGTGTTTCTATGGGTAATGGAATTACATTATACGATCCTACCATCGCCACAGGTTCGTTTTCTACAGTATAAAAAAGCGGCTTTTCCGCTATTGCCGTGACTTCATGATTATGGTGATCATGGGCTTCATCAAAACAGGACAATGTTAAATTTTGTTTTGAGCGAATGATTCCCGATTGGGCATCCACATAAACCTGCCACCAATCGGGGGAATCGGTATCCATGATGGAAAGCTCCCAACATAAATAAACACCCTCGCCTGGAAGAGAGATATAGGCTAATTCTATAGGAATTTCACTCCCTTGAACACCTTCTATCTGATAGATCTGCTTTTGTGAAATACCGCCAATATTCTTAAGAATGGACACACCTGAAACGGGAATGTCCAATTGATTGGCTGCCGTTTGTATCGCTTGAAGTCGTCCCAAACTCACATTCTGATTTTTTACCAAGGCAGCTATTCCCTTCACAAAATTGTTGTTACTGGTAATGGCACTGCCAGTCTTGTCATAATGAACACTTGATTCCGTACCCCTTACCCCTATTCCATTGATGGATTGCCGTAAGTAAGTATGTGTTATGCCACTTAATTTACTGGTATGGGACCCCGTTATTTCTATTGTGTTCGATTGTTCTTCCACTAACTGAAAGAGATTGGACACTTCTTCCTGTCCCCTATCTCTTGGAGCAGGTGGATTCTTGATTGAAGGGGTAATTTGGGCATGAGAATCAAGGATGCCACAAAAAATTAAAAGAAATGCAATGTTGGAAAGCATCAACGTTTTGCGTTGACGCAGTAAGGTTGGTACAAATAGATTCATGATACTTCGTAGGTTTTGTGATGTCAATATTTTGTGTTATTTCCATTCAGGGCAAAACAAATATAATATTAAAAACGAATTATTAGAAAACTGAAAATGAAGAAATTACTGAGAAAACCTCTAAAAGAGCCCTTCCAATCACTAGGCATATCAAAAAAAAGCGCCCTTTCTCAGGGCGCTTTTTTTTAGTGTTTTACGATCTGTTTGGTAACCGTACCATCCGAGGTCTTTATTCGAACAAAGTACACAGCGGCTCCAAATCCATCCAAGGAAATGTTGGCGGTTAACTTGTTCACTTCCGCTTCCTTGACCATCCTTCCTTGAATATCGATCACTTGAACCGATTCGATGAGCGATTGGGGTGATACAATATTGAAGTTCGAATTGGTTGGATTAGGATATACGGCAATTGCATCTTTTCCAAAGGAACCGATACCCAATGCTTCTTCTTTTTCGAACAGAACGGTAAATCTATTGTGGAATACACCTGGCCCGCTATTGAATTCATAGGCCTGTTCTTTCAAGTTCACAATAGCTCCGGTTAGATTGTCTACTAGATAAATGGAAGCTTCTTCCATCGCCAATCCATCGATCGCGTAAATATCAATCTTATACTGAGTTAGGGCCTGTACTAGAGTAGAAAATCCGAATGGAACTTCTTTATCCTCCGTAAATGCCTCTCTGGACTGAATACCCAATTCCTGGCTTCCATCTTCTAAGTGACTATACAATGAAAGCACTGTGGCCAATCGACGGGAATCATATCCATCGTCCAATCCAGCTGTTGTATTTTCGGTAAAGGCAATTAAAGATGTGCTTTGAAGCTCATATTCCGATTGACTTACACGAATCCACAAACGTTCACGCCCAATGCTTTCTGGACCTCTTAATGTAGTATTTCCAGAAGTTCTTCGCATGCTGTTGTTGAATACGGCGGTTCCTCCAGCAGATGCTTTTACACCAAAACCTTGACTGGTAGAAATGTACCCGTTTGGCTGCGTACTTGTTCCTGGATCGTTACCCGCAGGAAGTCCCCCCGACAAATTATACATTGAAATATCCTGCATATCGAAGTTCATGGCTCCCGCTCCAGGGATACTTGGACTAGGAGGAGTAAGGTGTTCCCAGAAATAAACGGCATCGATCATACTGTTGGTATTCAAGAAATCGTCTGCATAGATCGCAGAGGCGTATGGGTTGGCCAATATATTCGGACTCGCATTCTTATTCTCTGCGGGAGTCCCGATGTTGTTATAGATAATAGGGAATTGTACCTCTCCATTGTTCAGCGTTCCTGAAGTATAGGTATAGTTGAAAATACCCCCTGGCTGACCAAATCCGGATTGAGGACGTACAATGTATCCTTCTCCTGGAGTGATTGCTCCACTTGGATAAGCAATCCAGTTATCGTAATTATCATCGGCAAAATTTTCGGCTCCAGGAAGTGCTGCTGCCACATCAGGATTCGGCAAGAAGTTATTGGTGTCGTGATAGAGTACCAAGAACGCCGAATTCCATACACCTTGTCTTGTATCTGACGTCATCGGGCTACCCAATACCATAAAATCACGGGAAGCCAAGGTAGGAGAAGTCGTTCGCACCTCAATCGTACCATTGTTGGTTACCACTGCCGCGTCATTCACCTGAACTAAATTTCCTTGATGCTCAACGATTAGGGTCCCCTCTACCGTAATATTCCCATCTACCTGAACGTAGTTGTTGGCAGTTACTACCAAACTGAATCCGGAATTCACTGTAAGGACACAGGCATCGATATTTCCATTGGTCGCGGTATTGTAATTTCCATTGATTACTACGGAATTTACAGCGGTAGGGGCTCCTCCTGGAGACCAACTACTGCCATTCCACACTTTGGCGGCTCCAGAGCATGCTGTAAACGCTGCAATGGGTCCAAAATAGAAAGTACCATCAAGTCCGCTGAAATTCCCAGTTAAGGTGACATGTGTTCCAAAAGAACCTTCGGTTAAGCTACTTGTTTCAATCACGTTCGTAGCAGAACCTCTCGCAGCTACCAAATTGGTTCTTGATAACCCAGTGGCTGCTTCCCATCCTGCAATTTCGGCTTCTTCAAAATAGAAACTTATGGTGGTATTTCCCGAACCTGTGGTATTGGCTGGGGTTAGTGTAAAGGTCTTATTCGTCACAAAATTGGGCAAACTACTGCCGTTGTAACTTTGTGCTCCAATTCCAGCCCTTGAAACTTCCACAGACAAACAACCATAATCGAATGTATTGTTGTTAACAACTTGTGCCATCACGTTTCCGGAAGTATTATCAACTGAATAAGCAGTTCCAGCATCATTAAATAAAAACTCGTCGGGATCGCTCGTATTAACGGCTGTCTGTACATTCGTTTCAAAGGTCGATTCAACCAATAAATTATCGAATCCTAACCACCATTCATCGGTAACATTATGATGCCTGATCACAAAATAGCCTGTTTGACCTTGGAGAGCAGTCACATTATGACTTCTAGTTTCAGATCCCATGGCTGGGATTTCACGATCGTTTTCCAAAACTGTTCCACTGGTAATCGTCGAAGTACTTGAGATATCGGTAGTAAAATACACCGAATAATGTTCGCGATAGAATGTTGGGTCTGTCGCACTTCCTACTTCATAACTAATGGAGCTTGATGTAGCGCCGGCTGGTATTGTAAATTGTGGACTTATGAGGTAATTATCTGGTGAGAATGCCGATCCGTTCCATGAATAACTAATAGCAATATTGCCGTCATAATTATGAATACCGGTTGCATCCACAATACCCCAATTATTTCCATCACCATCTGCATCAATTACCAACCATCCGGTTACATCATTAAAATCTTCATAAAACACAGTAGATGTGAAGGTGCTGGTTGGTGCCTGATCATCGTTATTGATCGTAAGTGTAAAGGTATTCGCATTGGTGTCCGCCACCGCGTCGCCACCATTGGCGTTAACAGAAAGATCTATAATAACGGTTTCATCTCCTTCGATAATCCCGTCGTGATAAACGCGTAAGGTCATCGATTGTCCAGTGGTACTTCCCGCTGGGAAATTCACATTAGACGTTAGTAATTCGAAATCCAATCCATCACTGGCCGTACTGCTACCATTCACAGAAAAGTTAACATCGGTTGATTGGGAAGGTCCCAAAGCAATGTTTACAGGAATTGATATATCGGTAAAACCACAATTGGAATCCTCAATGATTGTATCGGAAGTGGTTCCGAAGCTCACCATAGGGGTTGATGCCACTACCACACCCGTAACAATTAAGGTAAAATCTTGTGGGTTGTTACCGTTTAAAGAGCCCTCATGTGTAACTGTAAGGGTATAGGTTCCAGAGGCACCGGCAATATCGACTCTTTCAAAAGGGTCGACATCATTGTCCCCTGCATTACTATTAGAATTCACTCCAGTGAGTCGCCATGGGTAGTAGATACTTCCATTGTCCAAACGCAGGTCAAGGTCATTGACCAAAGCAGGAGTTGTATTATTTGTTCCACTTATAGTAGCATGTGCAGGGTCATTCCAAGAAATGGATGCCATTAATGGATCCACTCCATTGGATTGTACGGTAATTTGATACGTTTGTCCCGGATTGAGCGTTAGTTCTTCCACTATAGAGTTCCCACTGGCTCCAGCCGCATCGGTCAAGGTTTCCGCAGCCTTCTTAGCATTCAGTAGTCCCCATCCAAATTGGGCATCTGGACCGGTGATACCACCAGCATCGTCGGCCGTATGCAGTGCGAGACCTTTCAAAGAAGCCGCTCTCATATAGGTTCCATGCAGATTATAATAATGCTCTTGGAGTAACAGTAACGATCCCGTGACATTTGGTGTCGCCATGGAGGTTCCTGATATGGTACCATAGGCCGTATTGCTGGTTTCATAGGTTGAATACAAACCTGTACCATTCCCCATAATGTCCGGCTTAATTCTGTAATCATCGGTAGGTCCTTCGCTACTACTGGTATTTCTCGAAACCGATACCAAGTTTCCACTTCCATCTATGGTGGCATCCGTTCCATTGGCCACCACCAAATTGTTTTTCGCTGTGGCATGACCATTTAATTTATCGAAAGCAGTTTGACCAGCAAGTGGAGCACCATTGGATGAATTGTCGTTCCCGTCATTTCCTGCGGCAACTAGCATCAAATAATAGGGAGCATTGTTCATTACTAGGTCCCACGCACGGGCATCACTACCGTATTGGCCAAACCATGCATCTGGAATACTTGTGGCGTCATAACCATAGGAGTGGTTGGAAACCAGCATTCCGAAGTCGTTATTAAATCCCGTAGCTCCAGCCTGAGAGGTAGCTTCCGAAACGTCATTATTCCACATATACCCCCTTACATCACTCTGCCAAGCCATTCCTTTGGCTTGTGACTGAACACCAGAAGCACATATAGTTCCAGTTACGTGGGCTGCGTGAAAATTCAATTGGGTTCCTCCCTCGCTACCAGTATCCATCAGGGTTACCCTATTGGTTCCACCGGTTCCGTCGTATTCCTGATGTGAAACACGTGCGTGTCCACCATCCCATACGTGGGCGGTTAGATTGTCTCCATTTAAATCAAGCCCCAATCCACCGCCTGTATTTAGGTAATTTGTTCGGGTGGAAATAGCAGCGTCTGCGTTGTAAGTTCTGTAATACAAAGGCGTTCCGTCCGGTGCCAGTCTACGCAATTCGGCAACGCCTCCATCAGGCAATGAATAACGAATTGGGAGCCCTGAGTTCTTGGCTACCTCTTCCGCTTCTTGACGAAGTTGGGTAAATTGTTCATCGAACGACTGTTCTAATTGTTGGAGTTTATTTAGATCGTATCCATTGGTTGGATTGATTCGCTTCGTAGTATCCTGGTTTTGTTGAAAAGGCCGGTACGGTATTACCGACGCCACTCTTCGCTGGGGAACTAAAGAATCGTTTTGCCCGAATGCGAAGGAAACTATAAAACTAAATACTACCGGTATAAAATATTTTTTTACCATGGCTTTACGTTGTGGTTAAGATTTTTTAGATAATTGGGAACCTCAACCAATGTTAAGGTTTGGAGCAAATTACGCCCAAATTTTTGAAAATTCCTACAATTTGATGAGTTGTTTTACCATTCGCTTAGTACCACTTTTGATAATCACAAAGTAATTGCCACTGGATACATTGATAGAATTTCCTGCCAATTCCCAAGTGATCCTTTGCTGACCCACCATTTTTCTTTTTCCTAAAGTGACCAATTTCTGCCCCTTTACATCGTAAATTCCCACTTCAACATCTTGGAGGTCAGGAACTTCGAAACTAATACTAACCTTGTCTTCAAAAGGATTTGGAGCAACTTCAACACCCCAGTTTTGAGGGTGGTTGATATCATTCGATAAAATAATGGCTTCAGGTGAAATTCGGGAATAGTATACATCCTGACCACCATTGATGGTATTGGCCCAAGCCAAATGAGCGTAGTCATTATCGCTTACCATGTCGAAATAGTCCCCCATTTTATTTTGTTGCGGCCAACCCACGGTAGAATCGAATGCTGGAGACAATGGTTCATTCGGTGCCCAAGTAGTCCCTTGATCCTCCGAAAAGGTGTAGTATAAACGTGAATTGAAATTATTCGGATCGTCCCGGGTATCCAACCAAACCACATCTATGCGTCCATTGGGTGCCACACTCATGGTGCCAAACCAATTGTAATGTCCAAAGCCATCCGTATTTAACTGCATGGGCTCCGAAAAAGTGAGTCCGCCATCGGTACTTTTTGCGAACATAACATCACATGGATCACCGTTAAATCGTTCTACAGAAGCCAATACATAAATGGGTTTCGTTCCCGGGCCATCCGTAATATCAACATCCACCCAAGCTTGCCCAACCAGTCCTTGTGGATTAATAGCTTGTCCGGCGTCCAATCGACCATCGAGATCAACATTGGTAACAAAATCCCAACTCGTCGATTGTCCAGAATCAGAGGCGTTGGAAGATTTTATAAATAAGACGGATGGACCCGAGGCTCCGACAATCAATAGATTCCCTTCCTTATCCACTGCCAAAGTTCCCCAATAGGGATCACCGTCGATTACCTGGCAATCTTCAAAAGTCATACTGCCATCCACCGATCGAGTGAAAGAACCCGGTGGACAGGTACTAAAACTAGAATTCCAATAGGAATAATTGTGCTGATTACCCGGCCCGCCAGTGCGGTCCATTCGCATCCATTGCTTGTCTCCTCCTTTCGCAGGCACAGGTCCTGACCAAACTACTCCCCCATCATTTATTTGAAAAACATCGCATTCGAAGGTATCCTGCAAGCTGTTGTAATAAAAATTCCCTTCGGCATCAAAATCCAATACTGGATCGGAACGGAACAATCCTGGGTTTAGCACCCCTGGAAAAGTAAACGTATTTCCTCCATCCAAGCTATAGCCATAACCGGCTTGCCTAAAATTACTTGAAATAGCATCAAACTGGCGCCAGCCAATTACGATACGATCTGGATTGGTAGGGTCTACTGCAATACTCGGCTCATTTCCAGCATCACCGATGATATCCATCCCATTTTCATCGACATTTACTTGTGTCGTTAAAATCGTGGACATTCTCTGAGTGAATCCAGGTTGTCTGGCCATGGTAGTCTTATCTACAGGAACATAGGCATCGTCTTCAACTTCAACGTGGAATTCCCTTAATTCCTGGGCATGAATTACCGCGATTGAAAAAAGAGCTAAACAAAAAATGGGGACAATTTTTTTCATGGATTTAATTTTCTTAAAATTAGCTAATTCCATCCTACTAAGAGCAGTAGAACAATATAATTTAGTCGTTATTTATAAACAGTAATTACGCCCAACCTACAATAATTTGTATATTGACAAAAAATTAAATTTCTATGTTCAAATATACCCTATTGCCCCTACTTCTTTTATTCTGTTTTCCTATTTCAATGAACTCCCAAGAAGAATATCAGGTGGATATTGAAGAGAAACGAGAAAACAATCGAGTGTACATTTATGCATTGAATAAAACCCTTACCGATTTGGACGTATCCATTGAAGTGGAAGGAACCGGTTTCCGACAAAGGGAAGGAAGGGAACGCGTGTATCGCCTCCCAGCCCGATCCAAAATAACCATTAAAACCTTGGTGGCTGAGCGTGGACAAGTGCCCCTCTACAAATACAAATTGAACATTAGCGATAGTTTGTCGCGACGTGTTGTTAAGGCTCCGTTTGAATTGATTAAAATTCAACCGAAGAAGAAAATTACCCTGTTCCTTCCAGATAGTTGTGCGATGAAATGCGATTCATTGGTGCAGCCATTGAATAATAGTCCGTTTTTCTATGACGCCATCAAAATTTCCGACAACGATGCGGTAAAAAAACAGCTCTCAAACGCTTTGATAGGCGGACAACAGCGGCTGGACACAATGACTTCTCCGATTGTCATGGTAGGCGGAAAAATGTATCTTCAGATTGCAGACTATGATACGCTTTTGGAAAAATTGAACGAAGAGGAATAGACCTGCTTAGGATTCATTTATAAAATCCGACCTTAATTTTCTGTCTCGACCCGGGATTGGCATTCTTGTTGGATGATGGTATTCTATAAAAACCATCGTCATGAGAAATCGTAAAACACTACCGGAAATCAATGCTGGAAGCACAGCAGACATCGCCTTTTTACTACTTATATTTTTTTTGGTAACCACTACTTTTCCCAACGAGCAAGGAATCGTTCGCAAATTACCCAAGCCCTGCCTTTCGGGGGATTGCTCCATTCCTTTAAAGGAGCGTAACCTTTTGCGAATTTCCATCAATGAGAAAGGGGACTATCTTTTGGGTGAAAAGCTTACTCCTTTCGGTGAATTGACAACCTCCATAAAATCTTTTTTGGATAACAATGGTGATGGAAGCTGCACCTATTGTTTGGGGGCGGGAGACCCTGAAGCTTCGGAGAACCCAGCTAAAGCTGTTATAGTTGTGAGTTCCCATCGCAACACTAAATACGAGGATTATATCAATTTGCAAAGTAAGTTGAGCACTGCCTATTTTGAACTTCGAGAGCAATTTTCCCTATCGAATTTCAAAAAACCTTTGTCGAAACTAAATCCAGATGAGTGGGAGAAAGTAAAAGAAGCCTATCCCCTGTTATTGAGCGAAGCCGCTTTGCAGTAATCACTCTCTGTTTACAACGATAGTCGCTTTTCTGCCAGTAAGAAGATTCCATTCTTTGGCGGAGATGATGAAACCTTTGTCATCGTACACATGTAGTTCGGCCGTATTCGGACCCGACGATCCCTGATTCAAGGCTTGGAATTCTATGGTATTTACCCCTTCTTCCAGTCGTAAAGTAAAACCAGCAAAGGAAGCCCCTAAATACACTTGGGACTGAACGATGTCGCCATTTACAAATACCCGAATCAAATCGCCATCCACATATTCGTGATCACGATATTTAATATTTACATAGGTTGCACCCGTGGTAACATCACCAAGAAACTGATCCCTATCGAATTCATTCGTTACGGCTTTATCATTAGAAAATGCCTTTGGGGCTTTATCGTATACATTCTCCTTTAGACCATCCGATTTGCCCATTTCCAGTTTTGGTTCTTCTTCCCCAAGATCGGACGTGCCTTCAGGAATTCGATCCTTCATTGGAATGGTCAGACTTGGTTTGGTTCTTGCCGGAAGTTCAAATCCTGTTTCTTCAGGGGTGTCGATTTCGTTGATTTCAATTTGAACCGAATTCGTAATCGTTTCTATCTGGGCATTAACCGCTGCCGAGAAGAAGAACAATATCAAAATAGGTAAGGAAATATTCGTTTTCATAGCCATTTGGGTACACAAAAATCAATCCAATTATTCCTCGGATGCATTAGAATCTTCATCTTCATCGATTTTCCGATTCTTTTTTCGCAAATATAAATACAAAACGATAAGTGCTACAGGTGCTACTATGTAAACCAAAACATCAAATGGATTGGATAAATCGATAGGGGAATTGTTATTTGCACTGGGCACTCCTGTGGGTATTTGTAAATTCATCGACAGCGCTTTATTTAAAGGTACTCAAATTTAATGGGGCCTGTAAAAAGATGCCATGCTCTTCGGAAAACATTAACATACCAGCAGGTGAAAACCTTTTTCTTAACAAAAGAATAGCACTCCTTAACGAATATTTTTAGGATCGTATGGGTTATTAAAATAAACCAAAAAACGATCTATCATGAAAAAACTGAAAACACTAACCCTTGGACTCATCGTATTGACAACGGTTTCATGCGTTTCCAAAAAAAAGTATGTCGAACTGGAATCCCAGTACAATGAAACCCGGTCCCAATTGACTAAAACACAGGTGGAAAAAGAAGAGATTGAGGCTAAATATGCCCAAATCGAAGAACGCGTGGCAAATTACAATGCCAAAATTCGCTCGCTTAGTGATACCAATCAAGAGCTGGAAGATACGAGCTTGCGTGATTATGGCAATGTAGTACTTTCCAACCGAGATAAGGAACAGATGAAAAAGGCACTGGAAAATGTAGATCCCAATGAATTGGCACAAGCAAAAAGCTTAGAAGATTCGATGAATTTGATTATCTCCTACAATCTTAAAAAGAACCTCGATGAAAGTCTTATTGCCAAAGGTGAGGAGGAAGATATCAGTGTTGACATAGACGAAACGGTAGTGATGATTACAATTTCAGATAAATTATTATTTCGTTCCGGAAGTGCAAGAGTCAATCCCAAGGCCGAACCCCTACTCCAACGTTTGGCTACCGTTATTAATAGTGAACCTGCGATGGAAGTGCTGATTGAAGGACATACCGACGATCAGACGGTGAAGCCGGGTTCCTATGTAAAAGACAACTGGGAATTAAGTGTGGAGCGCTCGACCGCGGTCATTCGGAAACTTCAAGAAGATTTTGGAGTAGCCCCAGAAAAACTAATCGCAGCCGGAAGAAGCAGCTATGCCCCTATCGCTTCCAACGATAGCATGGAAGGACGATCTAAGAACCGTCGCACCCGTATTGTGATCTTACCTAATCTCGATAAATTTTTGGCTTTATTAAGTGCAAACTAATCCATACTTGCCCACTAAAGCGAAGGCCTCCATCTGGAGGCCTTTTTTTTAATTACTGGGTGGCATCGAAGGGCGCACCTCTACCTTACTTGGCAAGGTTCGCGGATGCATTTTGAGCAAATCGACCGTCAACTCACCAATATCCTCTATTTGAATCTTCCAGGCATCCTTATCCGATGGAACGTGATCATTAAAATACGTGGCTACAGATCCTGGCATGATGGTACTCACTTTCACTCCCTGATTTCTTAAATCTAACATTACCGCCTGTGTAAAGCCTGTAAGTCCGAATTTACTCGCATTATACGCACTTCCATTGGCAAAGAAGTTAGTGCCCGCCAAGCTGGAAATCGTAATAAAATACCCCCGATTTTTTATCAGTTGGTTCATGCTGGCCTTCAGTGTATAAAATACTCCAGTGAGGTTGGTGTCGATAGTTTCCTGCCACTGCTCAACAGTGAGTTCTTGCACAGGAGCAAAATGCCCGATACCGGCATTTGCGATGACCACATCGATTTTTCCGAATTCTTCAGTAACCCTAGCCACCGCTTGTTCCATGGTTTCCAGATTACGGACATCGGCTACCACGCCCATGGCATGGGCACTATCGTTTCCATTCCCATTCAATGCTTTAACTGCTCCTTCCACCGATGATTCCGATCTTCCAGTGATCGCCACATTCATTCCATTATTTAAAAAAGCTTCGGCAATTCCAAAGCCAATTCCTTTAGTACCCCCAGTGATAAGGGCAACTTTTCCTCGTATTTCCTGCATAGTAGTTTGTTTTCTGAAATATACTTTATCTTTAATATCCATGAAAATCTGTATCCATTTTTCCTTTATCGCCCTATTATTATCTTCTATACATGGCAGTTTTGGTCAGGAGGACATGGTCCTTTTAAAAGAACTTTCTTCTGAATTCTCATTCGAGATTCGCTATGCCACGGAAAACAACTTTTTGGGTAAGGTATTGTACGAATGTGATGATTGCCTTTTGCAAAGAGCGGTTGCACAGGCACTACTCGATGCCAATCAATATTTCTGTGAGTTGGGATATCGCATTAAACTATACGATTGCTATCGCCCTTTGGATGTCCAAAAAGCCATGTGGGAAGAACTGCCAAATCCAACCTATATCGCAAATCCATACGAACAAGGTTCGGTACATAACCGGGGAGCTGCAGTGGATCTAACCTTGGAGACTTTGGAGGGATGTTACGTAGATATGGGAAGTGATTATGACCATTTCGGACTGGAGGCACATATAGACAATCTGAATCTCCCAAAGCAGGTTTTGGAAAATAGAAAACTCCTGCAGGAAGGTATGCGCAAATTCGGGTTTCAGCCCATTCGGACCGAATGGTGGCATTTCGGACATGTAACCATGTATAGATATCCTCTATCCAACACTCCCTTTCCATGTATTAAATAATTCCTAAGGCTATTGAGGGATATTGGGAAGCTACTATCTTTGCAAAAATTTTTTCATGAACTTGAACATAACACAATTTAAATGGATAAGTACCCTTGAAGCGGTATCGTTTTTACTGCTTTTGGGTATAGCCATGCCTCTTAAATACATTTGGGACTTCCCTGAAATGGTACGGGTAGTTGGTATGGCCCATGGAATTTTGTTTATTTTATATGTGTTGGGCGCGTATTGGATGAAAGAACGATTGGAATGGAACAACACCACATTTGTGGTGGTACTTCTTTGTTCTATTATCCCTTTTGGGCCCTTTTACGCCGAACGTAAATACTTGTAATGAATCGTAAGGATATATTAGAATATTCCGAATGGCTACGGCACTATCTGTTGGATCAAGGGATGGGACGTTTTTGGGCGACCCTATTGAATACCATCGTAATTGCTATTATCGGAATTGCAATTATTCTGCTATTGGATTTTATCACTAGGAAGGTTATCATCCAATTATTTCACGCTTTCAGCAACAAGACTAAAACTACTTTCGATGATTTCTTGGTGCAGAGTAATTTTCCGAGGTACGTAGCACACCTTGCCCCCCTAGGGTTACTTTGGTATTTAACCCCGATTATTCTGCACGATTACCCAATAACCTTGTCTTGGATATTGAAGTTTGCCGGTATTTATTTGGTGATTCTCGGGGGCTTGATTTTACGCAGCTTGTTGCGAACAACCAAGAATTATCTTCGCAGTAGTCACGAGAAATTCAACGACAAGCCCCTCGAAAGTTACCTTCAGGTAATCATGATTTTTATTTGGGGTGCCGCCATCTTTTTGATCGTTAATTTGCTGACAGACTTCAGCATTGAAAGCTTGGCTTCCCTGGGTGCCGCTTCGGCAGTTATTTTACTGATCTTCAGGGATACAATACTTGGATTTGTAGCAAGTATTCAAGTTTCTGTGAACGATATTGTTCGCATTGGTGATTGGATCAGCTTTAGCAAATTTGGAGCCGATGGAATTGTTTCAGAAATCAATTTAGCCACGGTAACAGTTCAAAACTGGGACAACACCTACACGACCATTCCAACCTATAGTTTGATTGCCGATTCGTTCCAAAACTGGCGAGGCATGCAGGAATCCGATGGACGTCGAATAAAAAGGGCCCTGCACATAAAGCAGAATTCGGTTCGGTTTATGACTTCCGAAGAATTGGATGCGTTGAAAAGAATTCAATTGATTGCCCCTTACATAGATCATCGGGAAAAGGAAATTCAAAAATTCAACAAAAACAATGAAATCGATAAGTCCTTATTGATCAACGGCAGGAACCAAACCAATTTGGGGATTTTTCGAAAGTATGTTGATGCCTACTTGCATGAAAACCCGGCCATCAACAAAGATATGTTTTTGATGGTCCGCCACTTGCCTCCCACTGAAATGGGAATTCCTGTGGAAATTTACTGTTTCAGTAAGGATAAGCGCTGGGAAAACTATGAACATATCCAAGCCAATATATTCGACCATATCATTGCCGCGGTACCCTACTTCCACTTGGAATTGTTCGAAGCCCCTTCCGGTAAAGATTTGCAAGCTTTAAAAGGCAATTAATCTTCATCGCTATCATCTAGTCGATCCCGGACATATTCAATTTCAGTTTTACCATGAGCAATGGGATGTCCATCTTCACCCAGGCTTACCATAGTAATCCTGTCGATGGTAATGATGGTTTCCCGCGTCATTTTATTCCTCACCTCACAACTCAAGGTGAGGGAGGTTCTTCCAAATGCAACTATTTCAATCCCTATTTCAACGATATCTCCTTTTTTAGCGGAAGCCATGAAATTGATTTCACTCATAAACTTGGTCACCGTTCTTGGATTTTCTAATTGAATGATTGAATATAAAGCTGCCTCTTCATCGATCCATTCCAGTAATCTTCCTCCGAACAATGTGCCATTCGGATTCAAATCTTCTGGCTTTACCCATTTTCTTGTATGAAATCGCATATCTTTCTATTTATGACCTAAAGTTAAATTTTTTAGAATTGTTACCCTTTTTTGGTGGATTTAAATGTAACTTTTAGGTTTAATTCTATACTGATGAAAAAACAAATTAAAAACGCTTTTATGAAATCTGTAAAAATTATTGCTCTTGCCTTATTAATGTTGGGCTCTGTATCCAATTCCGTTGCGCAAACCGCCGATGAAATTCTAACCAATTTCTTTGAAAACACAGGTGGTTTGGATAATTGGAAAGCACTTTCAGGAATTAAATTTGAAGGAAATGTTAATGTACAAGGAATGGAAATTCCCATTGAAATGGTGCAGCTAATGGATGGTCGTACCATGGTGAAATATAGTTTTCAAGGTCAGGAATTCTTTATGAACGTGTTCGATGGAGAAACACTTTGGAGCACCAACCAAATGACCATGGCTGCCGAAAAGAGCGATGCGGAGAGCACTAAAAACTTTATGAATGACATCAATGATTTCCCAAACCCCTTTATCAATTACCAAGAGAAGGGGTATACTGTTGAACTTGTTGGTTCAGAAACCGTTGAAGGAACCGAAACCTTCAAGATCAAATTGGTAAAAGAACCGATAATGGTAGACGGGAAAGAGGTTCAAGACATTACCTTCTATTATTTTGATTCAGAAAATTTTGTACCCATTGTGGTTGAAAAGGAAATCACTGGCGGACCAGCAGCAGGTATGGTGGGCCAAACCAAATTGAGTGATTATCAGGAAGTGGAAGGATTGTATTTCCCCCTTTCCATGACCGAGGGAGCAAAAGGAATGCCGGGCGGACAATTAATTACCTTAACAAAGGTTATATTGAATCCAGAAGTTGATGACGCCATGTTCAGCTTTCCAGAAACTGCCACAACCGGTGAGAAGAAATAAATAAAATACTTATTATAAAATCCCTGTATAGCAGGGATTTTTTATATCTCCTAAATACCAAAACAATGAATTTACGTTACCTTTTTTTGAGCTTTTTGATAAGCCTCCCCTTCTATGGGAATTCTCAAGAGGTGGAGCTAAAGGGAGACCAACTTTTTGGCACCCTTTCGGCACGTCACATTGGTCCTGCTTTAATGAGCGGACGAATCAATGATATCGAAATGCACCCAAACAACCCACGTATCCTATATATTGGAGCGGCTGGTGGTGGTGTATGGAAATCTACAGATGGAGGGGCCACGTTCTCTCCTATTTTTGATGAACATCCTCAGTCTATCGGAGCCATTGCCCTAGACCCTAGTAATCCCGATCAAGTAATCTGGGTAGGTACCGGTGAGACTTGGACCCGGAATTCGGTATCTATTGGAAAAGGACTCTTCCGTTCAGAAGACGGTGGAAGCACCTGGAAAGAAATCCCAGGCTTTGAAAAGTCGGAACGTATTGCCAGTATTGCTATAAATCCAAAAAATAGTAATGAGGTTTATGTGGGAGTATTAGGCGCCTTGTGGTCGGATAGCGAAGAGCGAGGTGTCTACAAGACCACCGATGGGGGTGCGACCTGGGAAAAAATAGTATATATCAATCCGAAGACCGGCGCTGGAGATGTGATTATCGATCCCAATAACCCCTCCACGCTGTACGCATCCATGTGGGAATTTCGCCGAACAGCTTGGAGTTTTGATTCTGGTGGGTTGAGTAGTGGCTTGTTTAAATCGACCGATTCTGGTAAAACCTGGAATAAAATCCATAACGGATTTCCAAAAGGAAAATTGGGAAGAATCGCTTTAGCCATGGCGCCGAGCGACAGTTCCATTCTCTATGCAGTTTTGGAAACCGAAGACAAAAGTAAAAACGGACTTTGGAAATCTACTGATGCTGGTTCCTCTTGGGAGCATTTAAATAACGATTTTGGGCTAGTGGTTCGTCCTTTCTATTTTTCAAGAATTACCATAGACCCACGTAACCCAGATGTTATTGTAAAAGGAGGTTTGAATGGTTCCATCAGTCGGGATGGTGGTAAGACCTTCAAGGATCTTGGACCCATGCACAGCGATATTCACGATATTGCATTCCATATCAATGATAGCGATAT
>CAZOSF010000007.1:21125-29711 GCA_964582415.1 uncultured Alteromonas sp. | reverse complement strand
AAAAAAATAATCTATTCAGAAATGCAAGGGGCTGAAAATGTTTGGCGGTATGATGTTGAGAAAAATAAAACCAAAAACATTCAGCCATTAGAAGTTGAAGGTTACGATAAGCTTCGATTCAATTGGAACGCCCCTATGGCAACTAGCAAGCATGCACCCGACCGGTTCTACATGGGTAGTCAATACCTTCACATGAGTGACGATATGGGAGATTCTTGGAAAATCATTTCACCCGATTTGACTTCCAATGATAAGAGCAAGCAGAACCAAGAAGAATCCGGCGGACTCTCCATGGACAATAGCGGTGCCGAAAACCATACTACCATTTTCACGATTGCGGAATCGCCTTTAGATGAACTGATCATCTGGGTAGGAACCGATGACGGCAATGTTCAATTAACCACCGATGGTGGCAGCACATGGAAGAATGTAACACCCGATCCATCATTGGTTCCAGCCAATACATGGGTGTATCATATCGAAGCAAGTGTACATGCCCCAGGTACAGCCTATGCGGTGTTCGACGGACATACACACGGTGATTTTAAACCGTATGCTTTAAAGACAATCGATTATGGAAAAACATGGACGAGTATCATTTCCGAAGATATTGAACCCGATGCTTTTGTGCGGAATATTCAAGAAGATTACGTCAATGAGAACCTTTTGTTCCTAGGTACGGAATTCGGTTTGTACATTACCATCGATGGCGGAAAAAACTGGTCAAAATTTACGAATAACATGCCTGCGGTTGCCGTTCATTTTATCGATTTACAAGAACAAACCAATGATTTGGTGATGGGAACACACGGGCGAGGAGTAATTATTATTGATGACATTAGTCCGTTACGAAATTTGACTCCTGAAGTATTAGAGAAAGATGTGCATTTCTTTGATACCAAACCGTTTACTATGGTTGAAACCAGTGGATTTTCCGGAAATTTTGGCGGGGAAACCCAGTTTGTGGGACAAAGCAGATCCAGTAGTGCACGGATAGTCTATTACCTTAAGAAAAGACACACCTTTGGTAAGATGGAGATGGAAATCCAAGACATGAACGGAAATAAAATTACTACACTAAACGCTGGAAAGTCGAAAGGCATCAATGTTGTGAATTGGAATTTTATTAGTTCCTCCCCGAAAATGGCAGAGGCCAAAACCCTTTCCTATGCCGGGTTCACTCCTATGCGAGTTCCTGCGGGACGTTATAAGGTAGTGTTGACCAAAGGAAAAGATACCTTTGAGCATGAAATTGAGTTAAAATATGACGACACTTCTTTGGCTAGCCTGGAAGATCGCAAGGAACAAGAGGCTTTGACAAAAGAGCTTTTTGATATGGTGGAGGATTTGGCCTATATAGTATATGAATTAGGGGCCTATCAACAAGCCGCTACCAAGGTGATGGAAGAACAACCCAAAGGCAAGAAAATAGCACAGAAGTTTTATGATGCTTTGGAAAACCTACGCAAAGAGTTGGTGATTACAACCGGAGATAATTATGTAGGTGCCGCAGAGCCCGAGCTTAGAGAGCGTATGGGAGAACTCTATGCCAATGTTGCAGGAAGCTATGATCAAGTATCTGGTGCCCAAAAACAAAACTACAAATTGATCAAAGCTGAATTTGAAAAGGCAAGGTCGCAGTATATGACCATTTTGAATGGGGAAGGAAAACGATTCCTTCAGTATTTGTCAAAAAACAATATGCAACCGCCATCCATCCAGACCAAGGAAGAGTATTTAAAAAAGTAGTTCAGTAAACCAACGAGTAAAGGTCCTTCCATCGAAGGGCCTTTATTTTTTGATGTACACCGTTTTTATGTTCACAAATTCTCGAATGCCTTGAGAACTTAATTCCCTTCCAAAACCGCTCTCTTTTACGCCACCAAAAGGCAATCTTGGATCGCTCTTCACCAGTTCATTAATAAATACCGCCCCCTCCTCAAAACGAGGAATCCATTCTTTTGCTTTTTCAATATTTTTTGTAAAGAGGGAAACTCCCAAACCAAACCGAGAGTTATTCGACAAGGCGATCGCTTCATCGATGTCAGAAAATTGTGTAACACCTAATGCTGGCCCGAAAGTTTCTTCCCTAAACATGGGCATTTCAGGAGTTACCCCGGTAACAATGGTAGGTTCAAAATAGGCATCACACCGCTTTCCTCCTACCACGATTTTCGCCCCCATGGCTTCTGATTGCTGTACTTGCTCTTCCAAATCCCTTGCTAAATCTTCTCGGGCTAAAGTACCGATGTACGTTTCGGGATCTTCAGGATTACCGCCTTTTAAAGATTTTGTTCGTTCTACTAATTTATCCATGAACTCTTCATAGATGTCGGATTGTACCAAAAGCCGCTTTCCTGCAATACAGCTTTGCCCGGTATTCTGAAATCGTGCTTGTACACAAATCGTTACGGTCTTATCAAGGTCGCAATCGGCCAAAACGATGAGTGCATTATTTCCCCCTAATTCCAAAACCGATTTCTTTATTTTTTTTGCAGCGGTAGCTGCTACTGCGGCTCCTGCAGGGCCACTTCCCGTCAAAGTGACTGCTTTCACCTTAGAGTTTTCAATAACAGAGGCTACCGCGTCGCTCGTAATCAATAAGGTCGTAAAACAGCCCTCTGGAAGTCCTGCATTCCTAAAAACTTCTTCGATCGCCATAGCACTGCCAAATACATTGGATGCATGCTTTAAGAGGACTACATTTCCAGCCATAAGTGAGGGTATGGCAAATCGGAATACTTGCCAGAAGGGATAGTTCCAAGGCATGACAGCAAGAAGAACACCCAAAGGCTCATAAGAAATGTAACTTACATCTGCATCCGTTTCAATGACTTCGCAAGCCAGCTGTTTTTCAGCGCTAGCTTTATAATAGTCGCAGAGCCAGGCACATTTTTCTATTTCAGCTATCGATTGTGAAATGGGTTTCCCCATTTCCTGCGTCATGATTCGCGCATACTTCTCTTTATGTTTAAGCAACTCTACACGGACACCTTCAATGAAATCCCCGCGATCCTGAATGGTACTTGTCTTCCATTCCTGGAAGCTATCATCGGCTCGCTGAATAAATTGTTGGATTTGTGCTTCGGAATGCGTCGTATAGGTTTTGAGAATTTCTCCCGTGTAAGGATTCAGAGAGTGTACTTCAGACATTTTTTATTTTAAAGGTACGGCATCGAGGGGGATTGTTGAAATCATTGTGTATAACTTAACAATCAATTTCCGTAGCAACCTTTCCATTTTCCTACATTTATTTAAAACCTATTCCCTATGGAAAGTAGAGATTCGGTCCTACTCGGGCTACGGCCAACCATCGATTCGGCCAAGGTACTCCCAACGATGTCTTCCGATGAAATTTTTCAAAACCAAACCTTACGTCCTGTGGCGAAATTACAGAACGATTTGTTGGTAGCAGTTTTCAAAAATTATGCGCACAAACACAAAGATGTGTTTTATGATCTCTCCATCGAAAAACGACTGGATTATATTGAAAATGCGATTCACAAAGACATGAAGTTCCGAAATTCCCTGAAGGGAATTATGATAGGACAGTTTACGTTGGAGGAATATGAAACCTATATTCAAAATTCATCGGCCTTAAATAAGCGGATGATGAATATTGTAAAGGAGCGATTGAAGAGTAACATCCAATTACTGGAATACGAGAAAATCTGTTAATCCAGAAGGGATACACCATTCAAATCGGTTGTCAATACTTCGCTCATATAATCGAAGAACGGACGTAGCAACCCAAAGTGATAGAGTAACTTCTCCTGAAAATCTGGAGCTGTAACTTCTTCATCCGAGAACGGATGTACCACAAAATAGCTCTTGAGTCGGATTAAATCGATATTGGGGTCTTCTTTGTCGAATCCTTTCGGCGCTGTCTTCACAGCATATTCCTGATTGAATCCACCGAACGCCTCTTCAAACGAAGGTGCGGCCAAAATGTTGCGAATGATACTGGAATCCATTTCAAATTCCTTTCGTATCCTGTTAAGGTCATTGGATTCCGGACCAAAAAAACCACCTGCCATGGCACTATTCCCAGGTTCGATTCGTAGATAATACCCCCCTCTCCTATGTGCTCCGGCCCTGGAAAAACTTACACTTCGGTGGACGTTGTATGGTGTTTTATCAGATGAAAAACGAATATCCCGGTTGATTCTAAAAATCTTGACTTTTTCTATACGATCGGTTCGATTCAGGTCTTTTTCGATGGCCTTATAGAAATTTTTCAATGCCTTTTCATTCGCTTGATACTCCTTTCTGTGGGCATCCATCCAATCTTTATGATTGTTCAATTTTAACTCCTTTAAAAAAGAAAATACGTCTACAGGAATTTTTGCTTTCATCGCATTTATTTTTTCGATTTCTAAGATACGAGGTTTTTTTCGTACCTTTTTTTCATCAACTTTTAACTAGTTCAATTATGAATGATTCTACAAAACCCTCAAGCTCCTTTTGGATAATTTCTGTTTTGGCGCTAATCTGGAATGGCTTTGGTGCGCTACAGTATCTAACCCTGAAGTTACTTACATCTGAAACCGTTGTGGAAGCGGCAGGTGATGATGCCGAGCCTATTCTAAATGCAATGCAGGAATTACCCTCTTGGGTTACCGCTGCATTCGCTATCGCTGTTTGGGGCGGTCTTTTGGCGTCCATCTTATTATTAATGAGAAAGAAATTGGCTAAAACCATTTTCTTGATTTCTTTGATTGGAATAATTGTTCAAGAGATTTATACCGTTTTTTTAAGTGGTGCTTTAGAGACACAAGGTATTAGTGCCATAGCCCTTCCTGTCGTTATTTTACTTGTTGGTATCTATTTATATTATTTTAGCGGAAAAGCCGCAACCAAAGGTTGGATTAAATAAATGATCAAATTTCATAGACGCAAAAAGAGCTCCGATGAGCTCTTTTTTTATTGGTTCAAAGTATTCAAATTCGTTCCCTCGTAAAAGTGAAGATCGGTATTCCTCAAAAATTTAACCCAAAAAGCAATCTGCCCGGTGTGATAGGAAAAATGTTCGACAGCATGCAATACGGCCCCGGTTCCCGACAGCTGAAATCCTTGAATTTCCCTCACTTTAAGGTAATCTTCCAAAGTAGTTTTTTCTATACATTCCTTGGCTTGGTTAACAACTGAAACCAACAGATGAGTCATCCCCGGAATATCTGCCACCTTTGTTTGTTCAAATTCCAAATCACGTTGTCGCGAATCGATTTTACCACCTAAGCCAGACAGAACATATTGGGTAACATTCCCACACAAATGCAGTAGTAAATTTCCAATACTATTGAGTTGCTCATTGGGTTTTCTCCAAAGCTCTTCCTCTTTTAGTTGTTGAAGGGAAATACCTATCATACGCATTCCTTCGTCTAGGCGAAAGCACGCATTCTCCTTAAATTCAATGAGTATTTTTTGATCTGCCTCCATTTTTTAAATCGAAAAAGGCTTTGAGAATTTTCAACAATTTACTTTTTTTTTGTTTGATAACTATACATTCTTCTGTTTCTAATGGCCATCGGATTTTTGTATGTTTGTTAGAATCCCGTATTTTAGGGAAACACGCCCCCGTATGAAACGATTTATTTTTGCATTTTTAATCTTTTTGATATGGTCGTTTTTCGGCCTATGGCTTTTTTCCAGTTTAACTGGTTCAAATAATGAACTATCACTCGTTAATGAGGAATCCCTCAATTCAACTAAAATTGATCAAATTGAAGAGCAACCAACCGACACCATTACACCGGATAGTATAAAAACGCTGGTCGAAAACATCGAGGTACCAAAATTAGAAGAAGGATTTAAAGCGGTAACCGAAAAAGGAGATCTTGTTTTTCTGTTTGAAAAAGGAATTACGATAAGTAAAAATACTTCAGACATTAGTATTCCCTCGGTTTCTGTCGATTTCAAATACAAATTGAACACCTATCTGATAGAACACCCCGAGGAAGAACTTCATATTCTATCTTATTATGATCCCAGTGAAAATCTAGAATCTCCAAACTTTGGTCTACAAAGAGGCGTTAAAATGCGTCAATTATTGGCACAGGCCGGTTTAGAACCAAATAGAATGGTAGTCAAACCTACTATCAAGAAAATCGAATTCGATTCCTTGGGGAATAATACAAATGGTATTGGTTTTATCTTTCGTCCTCTGGATGAAGAGCGACTTAATAATTCAACAATTAATATTCCTGTGGCGAAAGCGATTTATCCGAGTTTTGTTAACTCAAACATTTATGCCAATGACGAATTAAAAGAGGCAGCCGCCGAAATGGAACGGATTTTTACTGAATATCCAAACGTTACCGTTGACATAATCGGTCATACAGACAATGTTGGAAACGGACAGGACAATTTCCGTTTAGGATTGAAATATGCGCAACAGGTGCGTTGGTTCTTGACGAATAAGATAGGTTTGGATAAAAATAGAATTAATGCTTTGTCGAAAGGAGAAGATGATCCCATTGCCGACAATAAGCTTAAACAGGGAAGATTGCTTAATCGAAGAATAGAAATCAAATATAATATCGAATAAATGGCAGATTATATTCAAGAATTACCGGAATTTATTGGCATTTTCGTACTCATGTTAGGCGCCTTTCTTATAGGTTACATATCTGCATATCTGCAAGGTAGGAAGGCTGAAAAACAAGCCATAAAAAAAATCAAAAAACAACAATCATCCTATACTCCGATTAAGAATGTTACTGATATAGAAACCATTTTCACTGAAATTAAGCCCAAAATTATTGAGGTGGTTAAGGAAACCCAGAAAATGGAAGAACCTAAACCAGCACCCATAAACGAACCCCCTGTGGCTACTAAACCTGTGAAATCCGGACAGGAAATCGCGGCTACGGCTCGTGAAAGCTATTTGAATTACACCAAAAACAAACCAGAACTTAATTTCAACAACTTTGGGGAAGCGAGTCCGAATGACCGCGAAGATCTAACACAAATCAATGGCATTGGTCCTTATATCGAACAAAGACTGAATGAGATTGGTATTTACAATTATGAACAAATCAGTCGGTTCAAGCCTGAAGACGTGGAAGTTCTTACCGAATTGATCGATTTTTTCCCGGGTCGAATCGATCGAGACAATTGGATTGGTCAGGCACAAGCCCTAAAGAAACACTAGCTCATGCATCTTAGTACTATCGACTGGATTTTAATCCTATCCTTTTTTGTCATCTTCTTGATTATTGGGCTGGTAGTGGCCAAACAATCTGGAAAAAACACACAAGAGTTTTTCTTATCGGGTCAAAACATGCCGTGGTGGTTGTTGGGTATTTCTATGGTCGCAACCACTTTTTCTGCCGATACTCCAAATCTTGTAACAGATATTGTTCGCCAAAATGGAATTGCAGGAAACTGGGTCTGGTGGGCCTTTTTGCTAACAGGAATGCTCACGGTTTTTGTTTATGCGAAACTTTGGCGTCGATCGAAAGTACTCACCGACCTAGAATTTTATGAACTTAGATATAGCGGTAAGGAAGCCGCTTTTTTACGAGGCTTTAGAGCCTTATATCTTGGTGTCTTTTTTAATGTGATGATCATGGCAGCCGTGTGTTTGGCAGCCATTAAAATTGGTGGAATCTTATTCGATCTGAAACCATGGGAATCGGTGGTCTATGCTTCTTTAATTACCGTTGCCTATAGTTCCATCGGAGGTTTGCGCGGGGTTATTTTTACAGATTTCCTACAGTTTATAGTGGCCATGATTGGCTCGGTATGGGCTGCAGTTTATATCGTAAACCTTCCTGAAATCGGAGGGCTGGATCAACTTTTAAAGCATGAAAATGTAGTAGGAAAATTAAGCTTCCTTCCCGATTTTAATGACACTTCTACCCTATGGACGCTATTGATTATTCCGTTAGCAGTGCAATGGTGGAGCGTGTGGTATCCAGGTGCTGAACCCGGTGGCGGTGGTTATATCGCACAACGAATGCTCTCTGCAAAAGATGAGAAAAACGCCATTGGCGCCACCCTACTTTTTAATATTGCACATTATGCCTTACGCCCTTGGCCTTGGATACTAATTGCACTAGCTTCTTTAGTTTTATATCCAGAACTAAGCGATATCTCTGCCCAATTTCCAAACGCAACCGCAGGCCATGATTTGGGATATTCTGCAATGCTAACGTATTTGCCTCCCGGATTGTTGGGATTAGTTGTCACTTCTCTTATCGCCGCCTTTATGAGTACCATTTCTACGCATTTGAACTGGGGCTCTTCTTATGTTTCATTGGATTTCTATAAGCGTTTTGTGAAACCAGGAGCCAGTGAGAAGGAACTGGTCACGATAGGCAGGATTTCTACAGCCATTTTGATGGTTTTTGCAGCCTTGTTGGCCCTGCAGTTTGAAAGTGCACTAAGTACATTTAACATTCTGCTTCAAATTGGTGCGGGTACTGGCTTAATTTTTATACTTCGCTGGTTTTGGTGGCGTATCAATGCCTACAGTGAAATTACAGGAATGTTGGTCTCCTTTGTGATAGCGCTTGTTTTTGAATTTACTGAAACTGGATTGGCATCTCATGAAAAATTGGTGCTTGGTGTATTGATCACTAC
>CAZOSF010000007.1:8636-21025 GCA_964582415.1 uncultured Alteromonas sp. | reverse complement strand
TAGTTTCTTCATGTTTATAAAGTTTGGTTACTATGATTTAAAGCTACAAATTAATAGTAGTTGCCGTCCATAGGGCAGTTGCCCTATTTATTAACAGACTTCTTAACAAATTGAAAGACAAAAAAATAGCGGCCCATGACCGCTATTTAAATCATATATTCACAGAAATGAATTACAAAAAGGAATATCCTAATGATAGTGTAACTACACTATTCTTTCCATCGGTATCTTTACTAACATCATTCAAGCCAAAGTTATAACGACCCTCCAATCGTAGTCCGAAGGGAATGTCAACTCCAAGTCCGATAACTGCCGAAAGGTCGAAATTATTCGTGGCGATATCATTAATGGTCTCTCCTACAACAGTTTGCGCCTCATCGTTGATGATGACACCAAACTGAGGCCCTACCTGAAGATTGAACTTATCGGTAAGGTAGTATTTTAGTACCACCGGAATGTTCAAATAGTCCAAGTTGAACTCTCCCAAATCGAATTCGGCACCTTGTTGTGAATATAGTAAATCGGCCTGCGCTCCAATCTTATCGTTAAATTTTCCTCCTAAAAAGAATCCCGCAACAAATCCGGTACGATTGTTCAGTCCGGAAGCATCACGTATACTTGAAAAGTTCACACCAGCTTTGATACCGAAGTCCAAGCCCTGAGCAGACACACTCATAGTAGTTAGAAGCAGCAATAAAACAATTCCAATTTTTTTCATGGTATAAAGGGTTTTAGATTGTAAGAATTTATAACGAAATTTAGACATTTATAGTATCAACACCAAAACCATGCAGTGGAGTCAAGCCTTAAAGGAATATGCCAACTACCTTCGAATAGAGCGAGGCCTATCCCAGAACTCTATTGCCAACTATACCTTGGATGTCAAGAAGCTAATCAAGTGGCTGAACGCCAGCGATATTGACATAAGTCCCATTAAGATTGATGATAAGACGCTTCAGGAATTCATATATCAAGTTGCAAAAAATGTAAATCCTAGATCACAAAGCAGAATCATTTCTGGGCTAAGAAGTTTCTTCAATTACTTGATTTTTGAGGAATATCGTAAGACGAATCCATTGGAACTTATCGAGAGTCCGAAGTTGGGAAGGAAATTACCGGACACTCTTTCTCAAGAAGAGATCGACGCGATTATCGGGGCTATCGATTTGAGTACTCCTCAGGGAGAACGCAATCGAGCCATACTAGAAACTCTCTATGGCTGTGGCTTGCGAGTTTCGGAACTAACCGACTTGAAGATTTCCGATTTATACTTCGAGGAAGGATTTATAAAGGTAACGGGTAAAGGCGATAAACAACGATTTGTACCTATCGCTCCAACCACGATGAAATTTATAAAAATCTATTTGAAAGAGGTTCGAATTCATGAAAACATTGCCCCCGAAGCCCAAGACACTGTTTTTCTGAATCGCCGAGGAAAACCTCTAACCAGAGCGATGATTTTTACCATTGTGAAAACCCATACCGAAAAAGCAGGAATTCATAAAACCGTGAGTCCGCATACGTTTCGCCATTCTTTTGCTACACACTTATTGGAAAACGGTGCCGATCTCAGAGCCATTCAACAAATGCTTGGTCATGAAAGCATTACAACAACAGAAATTTATACCCACATAGACAATACGCATTTGACCAAAATCATACACCAATACCACCCAAGGAAATAAAGGTTAAAAAAAGGTTATAACCGTTTCATTTCTTTAAGAAAATTAGTCTAATTCGTAATTTGTATTAAAACCAAACAAAGATGAAATACCTACAATTTTCAAATGGCGACAAGATGCCAGTAATAGGACTTGGCACCTGGAAAGCCACGGGAGATGAAGTGAAAAAAGCGGTAAAAGATGCCATACATGCAGGGTATCGACATATTGATACTGCAGCGGTTTATGGGAATGAAGCTGAAATTGGAGAAGCCCTGAAAGAGCTATTCGATGCTGGTGTTGTCTCCCGAGACCAATTGTTTATCACCACAAAATTATGGAATGACTCCCATCATCCAGACGATGTGCTTCCTGCTTTAAAAACCTCTTTAAAAAAACTTAAGCTGGATTACGTTGATCTATATCTGATTCATTGGCCGGTTGCCTTTAAATCGGGAGTACCTTTCCCTCAAAGTGAAGACGATTATGTGCCTTTGGATGAGGTGCCTATTGAAACTACATGGGCCATTATGGAGGAGGCTCAAAAGTTAGGTTTGTCCAAGCATATTGGGGTATCCAACTTCAGCGTTAAAAAGTTGAAGGATTTATTAGGAAAATGTACTTCCCGTCCTGAAATGAATCAGGTGGAACTGCACCCGCTTTTACAACAGCCAGAATTATACAGTTACTGTAATGACAATAATATCTTATTGACGGCCTACTCTCCTTTAGGCTCGGGTGATCGTGCCGCTTCCATGAAGTCGGGAGATGAACCGAATCTGTTTGAACTGCCGGCCATTCAAAAAATTGCTGAAAAACACAATGTACATCCGGCGCAAGTGTTGCTTGGATGGCATGTTGCCCGAGGTACTTCTGTTATTCCCAAATCCTCTACAAAGAGTCATATTGAAAGTAATTTAAAGTCACAAGACATCAACTTCGATCAAGACGACTTGAATGACTTGAAGGCAATGGATAAAAATTATCGGTTTATTACAGGAAAGTTTTGGGATGCTCCTAGCAAAGGATATAGCAATGTCTATGATGAATAATAAAAAAAGGCTCCTGTTTAGGAGCCTTTTTTTATTTAGCGATGTTTACCGCACGGGTTTCCCGTATTACGGTAACCTTCACCTGACCAGGATAGGTCATATCTGTTTGAATCTTCTGTGAAATTTCAAAGGATAGTTGTGATGCTTTATCATCGCTTACCTTCTCGCTTTCAACGATAACACGTAGTTCCCTACCCGCTTGAATAGCATAGGCTTTCTGAACACCGCCGAAGCCGAAGGCTATATCCTCCAAATCCTTCAAACGTTGAATATAGGAATCCAAAACTTGTCTACGGGCTCCCGGACGGGCACCACTAATGGCATCGCACACCTGAACGATTGGCGACAATAAGTTGGTCATTTCTACTTCATCATGGTGGGCACCGATGGCATTGCATACCTCTGGTTTTTCACCGTATTTTTCCGCCCACTGCATTCCTAAAATGGCGTGAGGAGTTTCGGTTTCCGCTTCAGGAACTTTACCAATGTCATGAAGTAAACCGGCTCTTTTAGCCAATTTTGCATTCAAGCCTAATTCGGCTGCCATAGTGCCACATAATCGGGCAACTTCTCGGGAGTGGTGCAACAGGTTTTGACCATAAGAGGAACGGTACTTCATTCTACCCACGGCTTTGATCAATTCTGGATGCAGTCCATGGATTCCAAGATCAATTACTGTACGTTTCCCCACTTCGAGAATTTCGTCATTGATTTGCTTTGTCGTTTTCTTAACCACTTCCTCGATACGAGCTGGGTGAATACGTCCGTCAGTCACCAATTTGTGCAAGGAAAGCCTTGCAACTTCTCGTCGAACCGAATCAAAACAAGATAGAATGATGGCCTCGGGGGTATCATCCACAATAATCTCTACTCCGGTTGCAGCTTCAATGGCACGGATGTTCCTTCCTTCCCTACCGATGATGCGCCCTTTGACATCATCACTTTCCAAGTTGAATACAGAAACGCAGTTATCAATAGCTTCCTCTGTCCCGATGCGCTGAATAGTATTGATAATAATTTTCTTGGCCTCTTGCTGTGCCGTCATTTTAGCCTCTTCCATGGTATTTTGAATATAGGCCATGGCATCGGTTTTCGCTTCGGTTTTCAAACTTTCAACCAACTGCGCTTTCGCATCCTCAGCGGAAAGACTAGAAATAACTTCGAGTTGTTCAATCTGACTCTTATGGAGCCGTTCTACCTCGGCTTCGCGCTTCTCCAAAATCGACAATCGGTCATTCAATTCCCGTTGTTGTTTTTCGAGTTCAGCATTTAATTTTTTGTTTTTGGAAAGCTCATTGGAAACCTGTGATTCCTTATCCCTTGTACGTTTTTCGGCCTCATTGATCTTTTTGTCGCGACTTAGGATTACCTTCTCGTGTTCCGACTTCATTTCAATGAACTTTTCCTTTGCTTGAAGAATCTTTTCTTTCTTGATGGATTCTCCCTCTGCATTGGCCTCTTTTATTATGGAAGCCGCATTCTTTTTGGCTTCCTGAATCACTTGTGAAGCTTTGCTTTTTTCTAACAATTTTGCTATCAAAAAGCCTACCACTAAGGCGACAACACCAATGATTATTATAGTAACTACATTGTCCATTATTGTTAATTTATAGAATAAAAAAAGCCTACATTAATAAAGCTATTATGTATAAACTCCTTAAAAACACGTTTAGGGCTAACAAACTGGTCAAGTATCCGCTCGATGACGGCTCGCTTTTACAGCTTCAACTCACCCTTTTTAAAGAATTCCTGTTGAGTTTACCAAAATTGATATTAATGTAGGCAGTAACCTTTATATGTAAAGAACGTTATGCTAAGAGCTCCAACAAGCGCTGATTTAAGGCCGATAACCTCTCTTCTACTTCCTGTTGGTCGTTTCTATTATCAATTCCTTTTTGTTCCACCTGAGCTGCAAACTGAAGGGCACACATTGCCAAAACATCTTGTTTGTCCCGTACGGCGTAACTTTGTTCGAATCGCTTGATCATTTCCTCAATCTTCCTCGCGGCCTTTCTAAGGCCTTCCTCCTGCTCGGGTTGTATCGTTAATGGATACACCCTATCGGCTATACTGAGTTTTATCTTTAACGCGTTCGACATTGATTTTATTTTATTCGGAAAGTTGCGTTATACATAGGTCAATTTCCCGAATCAAAGCATTTATCTTGAGTTTAGTATCGCGTTTGTATTGGTCGCTGCCGAGCATCGAATGGGCTACTTTAAGTGTTTCAAATTTCTCTTTCCAACGATCGATTTCCTCTAAATCGCTTTGTTGTTGGTTTTTCAAATGCATTAATTCTTTTTCCAGTTGTTGGTGACGTCGCTGTAATTCTTGATGTTGGTTTAGCAACTTTTCGACCTTCTTTTCTAAAGAATCAACGATTTCTGAAATCTGAGACATTCAATGAGCATTTCGATACTACAACACAAAGTTAACATTCGCCTTCAATCCAACAAACAGATTTCTTATTTTTTTGTATTATTGATGGCCGTGAGCAATATGGATTTCTCCCCTTTTTTTATTGATTGAAACGTACGAATGCAATGAAGCACTGGACAGTGTTCTTATTATTTATATCCTGCTGGGGGTTCGCCCAGGAGGTACCGAAAGACTATTTCGACAACCCCATGAAAATACCCTTGGTGCTTTCTGGTAATTTTGGAGAACTGCGAAGCAATCACTTTCACAGCGGGTTGGACATCAAGACCCAGCAACGAACCGGGATTCCCATTTATGCTCCTGCAGATGGATATGTGGAAAGAATCAAAGTATCTCATTTTGGTTATGGAAAAGCACTGTACCTAAAGCACCCAAATGGATACAGCACTGTCTTTGCCCATTTGGATAAATATGCAGGGGCTATTCAAGACTATGTCAAGCAGAAGCAATACGACCGTGAATCATATGAAGTCGAACTGTTTCCAGAAGCGACCATGCTTCCGGTTAAAAAAGGCGATCTTATTGCCTTTTCAGGGAATAGCGGCAGCAGCGGAGGACCTCATTTGCATTATGAAATTCGCGATGAATCCTCCCGGCCGATGAACCCAATGCTTTTCGGTGTACCTATCCCCGACTCCAAAAAACCGCTCATCGCTGGGTTGTACGCATATCCAATTGGAGAAGACAGTCAGGTAAATCAATCTCAAAATCTGGAAAAAATCTCCCTGATTCCGCAAGGTGACGGAAATTACACCGCCAAGCCCGTTCAAGCATTCGGGAAAATCGGCTTCGGAATTAACGCCTCCGACCAACAAGATGGTGCCTCTAACAAAAATGGAACCTATAAAATAAAAACCACCTATAACGGAACCGAGAATTTTGAAGTATTATTCAATCGATTCTCATTTGCTGAAACGCGATATTTAAATCGCTACATCGACTACGAATACTTCGAAACGAATAAGAATAGAATTCAAAAGCTCTTTCGACAGGAAAACAACCCCTTAAGCCTAATCATTCAAGAAATCGACAATGGCTATATCACTGTCGATGAAGGCCTTGATGGGATTTACGTAATTGAAATCACCGATTTTCAAGGGAATTCGGTTCAAGTTACAGTTCCCATTGTTGGGAAAAAAGAGGCGGTTCTTTCGCCCCGTAAGATTGTTGAAACCAATGATTATGTTATTGCCAATCAGGCTTCTTACATCACAAAAGGAAAATTCAGTATTTACATACCCTCAGGAAGTCTTTATGAAGATACATATTTGGATATCGAGACCGAGGGAGACACGCTTCACCTTCACAAAGATGTTATACCAATTCATCAAAACATAACCATTACTGTGGATGCTTCCAATTATCAGCCGGAAGACCTTGAAAAATTATATTTGGGACGCATCAACTTTAAAGGAACCCCCTATTACAGTGCCACCTACAAAGAAGGCACTAAAATCTCCACCAAGACAAGAACTTTTGGCTCGTATTGCTTGGCATATGATACAAAGGCACCAAGAATACGCCCAATTAATTTTAAGGATGGCCAATGGATCAGCGGCAACAATACCCTCCAAGTGAAAATAGATGATAACGAAAGTGGTATAAAATCCTATAGAGCTACACTTAATGGAAAATTCATTTTGATGGAGTACGAGTATAAGAAAGACCTGTTGGAATACGATTTCAGCGATGCAATCGTTACTGATACAGAGAACAAATTCGAATTGATTGTTGTCGATAATGTGGGAAATAGTGCTACATTTGAGGCAACCTTTTTTAGAAAATCACCTTAAAAAAGTATCTTGAAAACAACACACCTCCCGTTATTTTTTGCCTTCTTTTTTATTTCCATGTCCGTATTTTCGCAAACGGCAACCATCAAGGGAATTATATTTGATGAAAACAACAAACCTTTATCAGGAGTAAATGTTGTTGCCGGCACCACTGGAACACTATCCTCTCCAGAAGGTGGTTATATACTTGAAATACCTGCCAATCAAGATGTTACCATCGTTTACTCTTACGTTGGTTTTAAAAATGCCTTGCTTACTGTAAATCTTCTTCCCAACGAAGATTTCGAGTTCAACCCTACCATGAGTGTGAATGTCGAACAAATCGGAGTGGTAGAAATTGATGTCAACCGACGTAAAAAAGTGGAAGGAATTGTTTCTTTAAGTCCAGAAACCATCCGGAAAATTCCTGGTGCCAATGCTGGAGTGGAAAATGTTTTGCAATCCTTGGCAGGGGTGAATATGAATAATGAACTCAGTACGCAGTATGCTGTTCGAGGTGGTAACTACGACGAAAACCTTGTATACGTTAACGAAATTGAAGTATATCGCCCCTTCTTAATCCGAAGTGGACAACAGGAAGGGTTGAGTTTTGTAAACAGCGATCTTACTTCCAGTGTTGATTTCTCCGCGGGGGGATTTCAGGCCAAATACGGAGATAAATTATCCTCCGTTCTCGACATAACCTACCGAAGACCCACTGGTTTTGAGGCTTCAGCTGACTTAAGCCTGTTAGGCGCCAATGTTTCTGTAGGTGGAAAAAGTAAAACTGGAAGGCTTACCGGAATTGTGGGTATTCGATACAGGGATAACAGTTTGTTTGTTAATGCAAAAGAAACTGAAACCAACTTCAAACCCCGATTTGCAGATGCACAAGCCTATTTAACCTATAAGCTAAGTAGTAAATTTGAGCTAGGTGTTCTAGGAAATGTTGCCATTAATGATTATGAATACCAGCCTCTTACACGGCAAACGAACTTTGGAACCATTTCTGACCCAAGGGCGTTACTGGTATTTTACGAAGGACAGGAAGACGATCGTTACGAAACGTTCTTCGCAGCATTGAAAGGAACATATGTTGTTTCCGAAAACTACACCGCAAAATTTATAGGTTCGATTTATCAAACCACCGAACAAGAATATTTTGATATTCTAGCACAATATAGACTGGGAGAAGTAAACAACAACATCGGGGATGAAAATCTAGGAGAGGTTGAATTTTCTGAAGGTATTGGAAGCCAACTAACCCATGCCAGGAATGACTTGGATGCTTTGATCATGAATTTCCAGCATAAAGGGAATATAAAAGTAGACGATAACCACTTTGAATATGGCGTAAAATATACTCGGGAAGACATTCGAGATAGAGTTCAAGAATATGAGATAATCGACTCGGCCGGATTTTCAATCCGACCACCCATTGTTGACTTTGCCAATGACCAGCCCTACCAGGCCTATGACTCTCCTATTGTACCCTTTAATTCAATTCGGGCCACTAATGACGTGCAAATCAACCGTATTTCAGGATATGCCCAATGGAGTCGTCGTTCAGAGTGGGGAGACAATGAAGTTTGGTTAAATGCGGGCGTTCGAACACAAAGTTGGACGGTAAGTGGAGATGGCATTGAAAGTAAAAACCAGATGGTCATTAGCCCTCGTGCCCAAATCAGTTTGAAACCCGATTGGGACATGGATATGCTGTTCCGACTTTCAGGAGGATTCTATCATCAACCGCCTTTTTACAGGGAATTAAGGGATAGCACGGGTACCGTTCGTCCCGAAGTGAAAGCACAACAATCGGTTCATATAGTATTGGGCAATGATTATTCCTTCGATTTATGGGAACGACCTTTTACATTGAATTCCGAGATATATTATAAGCGTCTCACGGATGTAAACCCTTATACATTGGAGAATGTTCGAATTCGCTATCGAGCACGCAACAATGCCATTGCCTATGCCTATGGTGTTGATTTACGTTTGGCAGGAGAATTTGTTCCCGGAACAGAGAGCTGGGTGAGTGTTGGTTATCTTAAAACCGAAGAGAATATCGATGACAGAGGATATATCTTCCGTCCGACCGACCAAAGGTTAAAGTTCGGGGTGTTGTTTCAAGACTATGTGAAAATCATACCAGATTTGAAAATGTATCTAAACATGGTCTATAATACAGGGCTACCAGGAGGATCACCAAGTTATGCAGATCCCTACGATTTTCAAGTTCGACTGCCCGATTATAAACGAGCCGATTTAGGTGTGAATTATGTACTGGTTCACGACAAGAAACTTCGCGATCGCGGCTGGTTAAAACCCTTCAAGGAACTTACTGTTGGCGCAGAAATATTCAATATTTTTGATGTTCAAAATTCCATTACGAATACATTTGTAAGGGATGTGTATACCAAAGTTCAATATGCAATTCCCAATTACTTGACGCCTCGCGTTTTCAACATTCGTGTTACTGCGAAGTTTTAGGAACGGATAAATTCTTCCAGAACATCAATCGTGTAATCCAATTCCTCTTTTGTATTGAAGATGGAGAATGAGAAGCGAATGGAAGGATATTGGCGCTCTTCAGGTGATAAAATGGTGTTTAACACATGGGAACCTTCTTGGCTTCCACTTTGACAGGCACTTCCCTGCGAACAGGCAATCCCTTTTAAATCTAACTGAAAGACCAACATCAATGCCTTTTTCGGATCAATGGGCAATCGTACACTTAAAACAGTATAGGTACTTTTGGTATCATCTTCACAGTAACCATTAAACATAATCCCTGGTACTTTCTCCTTCAGCAGATTTCTAAAATACCTTTTCAATTCCAATATATAAGCACGCTCCTCTTCCAAATTTTGATAGGACAACTTAAGAGCTTCTGTCATTCCGGCAATTGCATATACCGCCTCTGTACCGGCCCGAAGACCCCGTTCTTGAGCCCCTCCATGAATAAGACCTTTTATCCCTGTATCCTTACGAATATAGGCAAATCCAACACCTTTAGGCCCATGAAATTTATGTGCAGCCACTGCTGCAAAATCGATTGGGTTTTCACTGAAATCCATGGGGAAATGTCCAATAGATTGCACCGTATCACTGTGGAACAAAGCGCCATATTTTTTGCATAGCTGTGCAACCTCTGAAATAGGGAGAATATTCCCTACTTCATTGTTTACATGCATCAAGGTGACTAATGTTTTTGTGTTTGAGGATTTCAACAAGGTTTCTAGATTCTCAAGATCTATGCCCCCCCGTTGATCCAGTTTTGCATACTGTAAATCGATGCCATGTCGCAACTGAAGTCCTTCCAGTGTATGTAATACGGCATGGTGTTCAATTCGACTGGTAATTACACGCTGCACTTTTAAATCCGAGACACAACTATTAAGTATTAGGTTATCCGCTTCCGTACCTCCTGAAGTAAAGATGATTTCAGAGGGTGAGGCCCCAAATAAGGAAGCGATTTCTTTACGGCACGTTTCGAGTAATGATTTAGAAGAACGCCCGTAAGAATGTGTAGAAGAAGGGTTTCCATATTCTGTTTTCAACACATTGGTCATGGTATGAATCACTTCTTTTCGTAGCTGGGTAGTTGCTGCGTTATCCAAATAAATTTTTTTCATTAGGAGAGGTTTGCTCGATTCGGTAAAAATACGGATTAATATCTTTTCCAATAAATTCGATTTTATTCAGAATTCCTTTACTTTGTCACAAAGAAGCTTTATGAAAAAAACAGCCCTGTTTCTGTTGGTAGTAATCGGCCTTACGGCGTGTCAAGATGGCGACATCATAACGACTTCCTTCGATTTTGAGGACACCCAGCTTCGGTTTTGTGGAGGCCCAGGAGGCTATTTATTTTTCAAATTGAATCAAGCCCAAACAGAGAGTATTTCAGTACGTCTTGGAAACTCTGAACAGCTTTTTTTGGAGTCAGACACCCTCGAAATTGCTCTCAATGGAAATACGAATTATGTAAATTTTCGACAGTTTAACGGAGAGGTAAGTTCAGATTATTTTTGTAATGAGGTGCCTCCTACTTCCCCTGAAGTCACTTCGGAATATATAGCAAATTCAGGCATTGTAAGGCTTATCACCGAAACTACTTACGACGACAATGATGGATTGGACGCTGAGGATGAAATAGGTTTAGATACAGACGGTGATGGCTTGCCGAATGCCTATGATTTTGATGATGACGGTGATAATGTCCCTACCTTATTGGAACTTGACAATGAAGATTTAGATGGGGACGGAAATCCACTTACGAATCCCAAGGATACAGACAATGACGGAATCCCTGATTATTTAGATGAAGATGATGATGGGGATGGGATCCTAACCAGGTATGAAGATGTAGATGGTGATTTAAATCCCACGAATAACATAACCGAACCCACAATCGGTCCTGATTATTTGAATCCAGATGTCGCAGTTGGCTTCGTCGTGGATGCATACCGCGAACACTCTTATAATTTCTCTAGTAATGTGACGGTTATTCTAAAGAATGTAGCCTTAAACAATGGAGAAGAAACCATTACTAAAGAAACCTTATCCCTTGGGGAATATGCCAATATTTTGAGTGGAACGTTGATCGGAACCCCCGATTTTAATTAGAGAAACGCGTTTTGTGGTATGTACACCTCTACCGCGCCTTGACCATATTTTCGGTAATCCGCATCATAAAAACGTATCTCCTCGTACCTTCGGAATAAAGATTCCAGATCGGCCCGTAATACACCATCCCCAACCCCATGAATAAATACCACCTTTTGTAATCGATTTCTCATCGCCATTTCAAGATGGTATTTAGCTGTATCCAATTGTTTAGTAAGCATATCGAAGGGATTCATGCCTCTCGTTGTTTTTACCAGCTTTTCAATGTGCAAATCGATTACGATTTCGGTTTGCTCGCCCTTCTTTGGACGCGTTTTATGTTGCTTTCTTTTTGATGTAACCTCTTTATTTTCAATGTGTTCTTCGGAAGGCAAAGCAGTTTGATGAAGTGCATCGACTCCAGTTTCATTGACAAGTTCTGAAGGTGCAAAATCCATTTCAAAACCATCCTCCATCAATACGGTTATTAGGCTGGACACCTTTAATACGATCCCCCTCAGATTGTCATCCAATACCGATACCCTATCCCCTTTTTGAAACTTTCTCATGCAACAAGACTGATAATTAAGACCTTACAATTGTTAAATTTCAAGTATCAAATAGGAAAATACTTACTAAAAATGTCTAAAATTCAAAAAAAAACCTATTTTTACACTATAATAAGGAAGCCAGTGCCCATTTCCTGGCAACTAACTAAACCATAAAAGTATGAAAAACCTACTACTTTTAGCTGCATTTTTTTGTGCTATACCTTCGGTTCTAGCTCAATTGTATGTGCGCCCAAACCCAAGCACATCCGAGGATAGCTATATTTATGTCAAGGATGAGGTTCTGTT
>CAZOSF010000007.1:0-8536 GCA_964582415.1 uncultured Alteromonas sp. | reverse complement strand
ATCATGTCGGATGGATACAATGAAACCAATCCAGATGCGATTCCACATATTCGTATCAATACTTATTTTGTGGAATCTCATGTTCGTCAAATCTTATTGGCTTTCTCAGATCATGCTACTGATGGATACGATAGAGGTTTCGACGGAATGAGTCCGATGGATGCCCCTTCCGAAATCTTTTTCCCGGTTAACATGAGTGATGAGGAAATCAAACCTTTTGTTATTTCAACTCAACCTTTTGCATTGGATAAAATGATTCCAGTAACGATTGAAGTGAACGAATCTCAACAAAATGTAGAATTGGAAGTAATCACGGCAGTAAATTTTACCGAGAAAGTATATCTATTCGACCGTGTAGCGAAAACGTATCAGGAAATTTCTTATGGACACAAAGCGAGTAAGTTATTGAATCCTGGTGTCTATGAAAAGCGTTTCTTTATTGTTTTCCAAGATCCAAGGGACACTGCTGTTTCCTTCGCGAGTCTGGAGGACGAGGCCAAAGTTACTGTAAAATTCTTCCAAGACAATCCTAACCGACAATTGGAAGTTACCAACCCGGAAGGCTACGATATTAAGGATGCTCAGATTTTTGATATGGCCGGAAAGCTTGTTTATAGTGGGGCCAACCTAGGTACCCAAACAAACTTTACCTTCCCCACCAGTCAGTTTAGTGATGGTGTTTACCTTGTAAGACTAACGACCTCCGATCACGGAACTATCACACACAAAATTAGTGTGACCAACAAATAATCATATTACAACATTTGAAAAGGCTATCTACGGATAGCCTTTTTTGTTGCAAATCACTTATATTTATTTTTATAATCAACTAATCACACTAATCATGGAAACACCCGCTAAACCAAAAAACTACCTTGTAGAATCCATTTTGGTGACAATCTTTTGCTGCTTGATATTTGGAATTATCGGTATTGTAAACGCCTCCAAAGTAAATTCAGAGTATAATGCTGGAAATTATGAAGCTGCAATGGAAGCTTCAAAAAATGCAAAAAAATGGACCCTTTGGGGATTTATTATCGGAGCCCTTATTGGCGTAGCGTATTTTATTCTAGTTATGGCTGGAGTAGCAACTGGTGTGCTTAACCAATAATTAAATAGCGTTACATGACAACGGGGAAAACGACCCTATGGATTTATTTCGGTGTTGCAGCGGCCTTAGTTGCCGTTTACTTCATCTTTGATCCTACTGAAAACTATCTTTTCCCCTCTTGTCCCTTTCATAGCTTAACCGGGCTTTACTGTCCTGGTTGCGGAAGTCAAAGAGCGTTCCATAATCTACTTCATCTTGATATCCAAAAGGCGTTTGGATATAATGCTCTTTTTGTTCCCATGGGAATGATCGTGGGATACCATTGGATTATTTCACTTTACAACAAAGTTACTTCCAAAGAAATACGCAATATCATCTACGAATCCTATTTTCCTTTAGTAATACTTGGGATAGTCATTATATTCTGGATTTTGAGAAACTTGCCGTTCGAGCCCTTTAATTACTTAGCCCCCTAAAGGCGCTCCTTATTTCTCAAACTCTTCCAAAGTCTTTTTGATAATAGATACGCAATCCAGAAGTTGTTCTTCTGTCATAACAAGAGGAGGCGCAAAGCGAATGATGTTGCCATGGGTTGGCTTGGCCAATAATCCGTTATCTCGTAATCGCAGACAAATATTCCAAGCGGTATCGCCATCTTCAGAATCGTTGATTACAATGGCATTCAGCAACCCTTTTCCTCTTACCTTTTGAACGATGACACTATTTTCAATATATGAATTCAGTTCATCCCTAAAGATTTTCCCGAGTCGATCGGCATTTTCTGCCAATCGTTCTTCTTTAACCACATCCAAAGCCGCCATAGCAACAGCAGCTGCTATTGGATTTCCGCCAAAAGTAGAACCATGTGAACCTGGAGTAATCACCTTCATTATGGTATCGTTGGCCAAAACAGCCGAAACCGGGTATACCCCTCCACTCAGTGCTTTTCCAAGAATCAAAATATCGGGTTTAACCTCAGGTTCCCCACTACAGTTCTTATCTTGACAAGAACAATTACCACAAGTAGCAAGCAACCTTCCTGTTCTTGCAATGCCTGTCTGTACTTCATCAGCAATGAATAAAATATTGTATTTCTCACAAAGTGCCTTAGCTCTTTTTAAATAATCTTCCTGAGGCACATAGACCCCAGCTTCTCCCTGAATCGGCTCCACAAGGAAACCTGCAATATTTGAATGTTCCTTGAAGGCATGCTCCAGTGCTTCTATGTCATCATATGCCACTTTAATAAATCCCTTGGTGTAAGGACCAAAATTTTTGCGGGCCACAGGGTCGTTGGAAAATGAGATAATGGTGGTAGTCCTTCCGTGAAAGTTATTGGAGCATACAACGATTTCAGCTTCATTTTCATCGATTCCTTTCACCTGATACGCCCATCTTCTACAAATCTTTAATGCCGTTTCAACAGCTTCTGCCCCTGTATTCATAGGGAGCAACTTGTCGAATCCAAAAAATTCAGAAGCGTATTTTTCATACTTACCCAACATATCGTTGTAAAAAGCACGTGAAGTGAGCGTAAGCTTTTGTGCTTGTTCTGTTAACGCATTAACAATCTTTGGATGACAATGGCCTTGGTTAACGGCCGAATAGGCCGATAGGAAATCGTAGTATTTCTTTCCTTCCACATCCCAAACAAATACGCCCTCACCCTTTGTCAAAACAACAGGTAATGGGTGATAATTATGAGCTCCGTATTTATCTTCCAGTTCAATAGCCACCTTGCTTGGTGATTTTTCTATAACCGACATGCTAATATGATTTTAATGGTATCACAATTACAATTCCTACTTGTCCGAAGAAGGGCTAGGAGAGAAATCATCCTTGGACTGCAAATTACGAAAAAGCGTCTATATTTTTAAGGGAAACTGAGTACTTTTGCGCCTATGGGAAGTAGAAACAAAAGAATAATCCTTGAAAATCTGGAAGTCATTGATGCAGGGGCTAAAGGCAAGGCTGTAGCAAAAGCTCCAGATGGTCGTGTCGTTTTTATCAATAATGCCGTTCCTGGAGATGTGGTAACGGTTCAAACCACTAAAAGGAAAAGAGCATTTTACGAAGGAACAGCCACTAAATTTACAAAGCTCTCAGATAGAAGAACAACTCCCCTATGTTCACATTTTGGAACATGCGGTGGTTGTAAATGGCAAAATATGGATTATGAACATCAACTTTATTTTAAACAAAAAGAAGTTGAAAATAACCTGAGAAGATTGGGCGGATTGGATTTACCAGAAGTCACCCCTATCCTCGGATGCGAAAATCCATATTTCTATCGAAATAAAATGGAGTTTTCTTTCAGCGATTCGAAATGGCTGACCCGTGAGCAAATTGAATCCGAAGTTCCTATCGATAATCGTAACGCTCTTGGGTTCCATATCCCTGGGATGTGGGACAAAATTTTGGATATCGACAAATGTTATTTACAGAAAGATCCTAGCAATGCCATTCGGAATTTCATAAAAGATATTGGTCAGGCGCTTGGGCTTCCCTTTTTTAATACGCGAAACCAGACAGGCGCTTTGCGCACATTAATGATTCGTACCAGCAGTACCGGAGAAATCATGGTGTTACTTCAGTTTTTTAGTGACGAAGGACACAAGCTGGAGGAATTGCTGGATGCTATCTGGGAGGAGTTTGATGCTATCACCTCCCTCCTTTATGTCATTAATTCGAAGGCAAATGATACCATTTACGACCAAGAGGTTATTTGCTACAAAGGAAGGGACCATATCTTCGAGGAAATGGAAGGACTTCGCTTTAAGATTAATGCTAAATCCTTTTATCAAACCAATAGTGCCCAAGCCTACGAGCTTTATAAGATAACACGTGATTTTGCTGACTTAAAAGGTCATGAATTGGTGTTTGATTTATATACAGGAACTGGAACCATTGCCCAGTTTATTGCTAAAAGTGCCAAGCAAGTAGTTGGTGTTGAAGCTGTCCCAGAAGCTATTGAGGCTGCCAAAGAAAATGCCTCTTTGAATAAAATAGAAAATGTTTCATTTCTTGTCGGTGACATGAAACATGTATTCAATCCATCGTTCATCGAAACCTATGGTCAACCTGACGTAGTAATTACCGATCCCCCAAGAGATGGTATGCACAAAGATGTGGTAAATCAGTTATTGGAGTTAGCACCTAATCGAATTGTCTATGTAAGTTGTAATAGCGCGACACAGGCAAGAGACTTGGCAATGATGAAGGATGTTTATAAAATTACACGCGTACAACCCGTGGACATGTTTCCTCAGACTCATCATGTAGAAAATGTCGTACTTTTGGAAAAAAGATAATCCTTGTTGATCAGAACCTACTTTATTCTTTTATCCATTCTGCTCCTCTTTGGTGGCTGTACCAAAGATGACCTATGTTCGGAAACAACACAAACCACCTCGTTATTGGTAATTGAATTTAGAGACATTACCGACCGATTAACTGCTAAAGCAGTTCAAGACTTGAGAATTCGAGTAAACAATATGGACAGCACTGAAATCGCCGCTTCAGTAAATGATACGATTGTGGCTGTTCCTCTTACAACCGAGGCAGACCTCACTTCTCTTTTATTAACATTAAACGGTAGTGATGAAATCAACAAGAATACAGACATAGTGTCCTTTACTTATGATAGAGAAGAAGTGTATCTAAATCGGGCTTGTTCTTTTAAAATGGTTTATAACAACGTCCTTATCTCCATTAGTGATGATACTGATAATTGGATTTTAGATACCGAAGTAATAAATCCTGTAGTAGAAAATGAAAACGAAGCGCATATTACTATTTTTCATTAGTCTTATCTGTGCCTCCTTTGCTGTTTCGGCCCAGGAAGCACAGGATAGCCTTCAGGTAAAAACCGAAAAGTATGGACTTCGTTTCGGTGGTGACTTATCAAAATTGGCGCGAACCGCTTTTGAGTCTGGTTATAGCGGCTTCGAAATCGTAGGTGATTTGAGATTTGCAAAGCAATTCTATGTTGCCGCGGAAATTGGATTCGAGGATAGGGATTGGGATAAAGACGGGCTCAAGTCCACCGCCAGTGGAAGCTACATAAAATTAGGAGGCGATTTTAATGCGTATCGCAATTGGATTGGAATGAACAATGCCATCATTGCAGGCTTACGTTATGGTTTAGCCAGTTTCTCTCAAGAATTAACTGAATACTCCATTTACACTACGGATACTACCTTCCCAGCTGATACTCGTACCGACCCAATAGAATATAAAGGTTTGAATGCTAGTTGGGCAGAATTAATATTAGGAATAAAAACGGAAGTTTTTAGCAATTTATACTTATCCCTGAATGTTCAGTTAAAGTATTTGATGAGTGAAAAGAAGCCGGATAATTTTGATAACTTAATTATTCCCGGGTTTAATCGCACCAATGATTACAGTGATTTTGGAGTAGGCTATGGATATACACTCACCTACCTAATCCCGATTCTGAAACGCTAACTTATTGTTTGCTTGATTTACGACTGCCTTCGTACAATTCATACTGTACCAACCTACTTTCCAGTTTTCCATTGAAAAGCTTGATTTTTTTTGAAGGACGAAGCCCAACACTTTTCAAAGCCTCCATATTGGAAGTGATCATCCAGGCCTGAGAACCAGCGTAACCTCGCTTTAAGGTATTTCCGATTGTTTCATAAAACCGACTCACATTGTCGATACTCAAACGCTCGTCATAAGGCGGGTTGAAAATCACGTACCAATAGTCTTTTGTTGGCTTTTCGGAGGAAAAGAAGTCTTGGAGTTCTACTTTTACGAACTCCTGTAAATTGGCACTTTTAATATTTTCCTTCGCTTTCCGAAGTGCTATAGGGTCATTGTCGTATCCCAAAATAGTATGGTGGAAGTCCTTTATCCTTTTCAAGGCAGATTCTTCTATAGTTTCGAACAGGGCCTGATCGAAATCTGGCCAGTTCTCAAATCCGAATTCTTCTCTATTGATATTTGGTGGTATATTACACGCTATCATAGCCGCTTCCGTCAATATCGTTCCACTACCACACATCGGATCTAAAAAATCACATTGTCCTTTCCAACCAGAAAGCATAATCATCCCTGCTGCCAACACTTCGTTGATTGGCGCCTGTGTACTTTGAATCTTGTAACCTCTTTTATGCAAGGACTCTCCAGAACTATCAAGGGAAACCGTACAAATATTCCTGTCGATGTGCACATTAACCCTCAATGTGGGATGACGTAAATCAACATCCGGCCGCACCCCTGCTCGATCCCGAAATCGATCGACAATGGCATCTTTGGTTTTTAAGGATATATATTGGGAATGTGTGAAAGTCTTCGAAAAAACGGAAGCATCCACCGCTAATGAACCATCTGCTTCCATATAATTTTCCCAAGGGATATCATATATTCTTCGATATAAATCCTCTTCATTGAAGACATTAAAAGAGGTTATTGGCTTTAGTATTTTGATAGCGGTGCGACAACAAAGGTTCGCCTTATACATAAATCCTTTGTCTCCTTCAAAATGAACACTTCTTCTCCCCTTTTCAATGGAAGAAGCCCCAAGTTCCCTTAGTTCCTGTTCCAGTAAATCTTCCAACCCATGCAGGGTTTTGGCTACCATCCTAAAGTTTTTCCCCATATTCATTGTTTATTCTTGTGACAAAAATAGCCTATTTTAGCAACTCAAAACAGCTTTCTAAGGAATGTCGTATCTATTACCGTTTTTAGCCATTGTTTTTGGGTATGTTATTGGTAGATTTTTTGTTGAAAAACAGCAATGGGTCTCCTATCTTCTTTCCTTCAGTGGTGCTTTTTTATTGTCCATCACCTTGTTTGAAATGCTCCCAGAGGCATTCGAAGAACCCAATGATCATGTTGGGTCCTTCATTATGCTCGGAATTTTATTACAATTGGTTCTAGAATTTTTCTCCAAGGGTGCAGAACATGGACATGTTCACATTCATGAGAATAGAGAGCAATTTCCCGTTCTCCTCTTTTTGAGTTTATCGCTCCATGCTTTTGTTGAAGGATTTCCAGTGAGCAGTAATGATCATGTTTTATGGGGTGTTGTTTTACACAAAATTCCCATAGCCATCATTCTGTCAATTTATTTTATAAAAGCAAAATTAAAAACAGTCTATACCCTACTCTTTTTATTGCTTTTTGCTTTAATGACCCCCTTAGGCAGTTTGATTGCCAATACATCCGAGAGCGTTCAATCACAACTACATTTTATCAATGCAATTGCAATTGGGGTATTTTTGCATGTGTCTACCACTATCCTTTTTGAAAGCAGTAAAAATCACCGCTTTAACCTCCAAAAACTGCTTACTATTTTATTAGGAGTGGCTTTGGCTTATTTCGTCTGATGTTCACCAAGGAAGAATCGAAGAAGTTACGTCAGGAATTTTGGACGGCATTTGGAAAATCCTTTCCTCGAAAATGGATACTCTATAATACGAAGATTAAAGATCTTTCCTTTAAATTTCATTTCGATCGGCAATCTGCAAAAGTATCTATTGATATAGAAGATAGTGATCCTGAATGGAGGCAACACTATTTTGAAAAATGGATTGGGTTACGGTCTATTTTAGAATCTGAAATTGAGGGTATAGAATTTTGTCAGCATTTCGAATTGGAGAACGGCAAGGAAATCGCCTGTATTTATAAAGAACTAAAAGACGTTAGCATACATAATAAACAAACCTGGCAACAAACTATGTTATTTCTGAAAGAAAACATGGAAAAATTAGAGGCCATCTGGTTTGATTTTGAAGATTATATTAAGTCCTAAATCACGTCGAAGAAAATAAAACAAAAATGGGAAGCGCTACCGGCTAGAACAAATAAGTGCCATATGGCGTGATTATAAGGTATGTTTTCCTTAACGTAGAAAAAGGTTCCGGCCGTATAGAAAAGTCCACCTAATGCCAAAAGGGAGAGCCCGAGAGCCGATTGAATCTCCCAGACATTCTGAATATCAAATACAATTAGCCAACCCATCGCCAAGTATAGGATTAAGGAAAGCTTTTCAAATTTCCCTGTAAAGAATATCTTTTTGATTGTTCCAAGTGCTGCTATGCCCCACACAATCCAGAATAACCACCAGCCAGTTCTATGCACCAAGGAGATGAGTGCTACAGGGGTATATGTACCAGCAATCAGAAAGTAAATTCCAATATGGTCAAATTTACGAAGGAGATGTTTCCATCTCAAGTGGCTTATGGCATGGTAAAGCGTTGAAGCCGAATACAAAAAGAGCATGGAAACAGAGTATAGCAGAATCCCAAGTGTGCTATAAGGCGATTTACCTCCGTCAAAAATTAAAAGAAGTACCAACGCCATGATTGATAAACCGATACCCATAGCATGGGTAATGACATTCCATTGTTCTTCCTTTTTTGTGTACATAATTAGTGTAACGAAAGTATTTAATTTTTGGTATAAAAAAAGGGACACCCATTGATGGATGTCCCTTCGAAGAAGGCGGCGATTCAG
>CAZOSF010000006.1:51467-60196 GCA_964582415.1 uncultured Alteromonas sp. | reverse complement strand
AATACCGCCAATTATTTTGCTGGGTTACAAGTTAATTTGCCGCTGTTTCTTAGAAAGGAACGCGGAGCACTTCAATTGGCAAAATACAAATTACAGGAGGCTGAATTGGATCGAACAGGATTCAAGTGGTCGTTGTCCAACAAAATAAAGGAATCGGAGGTTGAGCTCTCCAATTTGAAAAATCAGTTGGCACTAACGGGCGAAATTGTTCAAAATTATGAACTTCTTTTAAAGGGGGAAGAGCGAAAATTTCAACTTGGGGAAAGCACCTTGTTTTTGGTGAATAGCCGTGAAAATCGCTTCGTGGAATACCGATTGAAACAATTAAAAATTAAGCAGAAGCTATTCGAAGCTCAGGCGAAGTTCTTTAATACTCTAGCCTTGCCTTTGTAATAGATCAGGTTTCTTTGTAAATCTTATTATAAAGGTCTAAGTATTTTTCCTTCACCACTTTGCGCTTTAATTTCATGGTAGGGGTGAGGTGCCCTTCTTCGATACTCCAAACATCGGGAGTGAGTTCGAATTTTTTGATTTTCTCCCACTTACCGAAGCGCTCATTATAGAAATCTACTTCCTGTTGGATTCTGTAGATAAGTTTTTTGTTATGCACCAGTTCCTTAGGATCTGAAGGAAGGTTTAGATGTTTTCGCTTGTTCCACTCGGCGATGAAATCCCAATTGGGTTGGATCAATGCGGCAGGCATCTTTTCGCCTTCCCCGATGACCATCACCTGCTCGATGAATCGTGATTGTTTCAACGCATTTTCAAGTAATTGAGGTGCCACATATTTTCCACCACTGGTTTTGAACATTTCTTTTTTGCGATCGGTAATCTTCAAGAAACCCTCCTCGTCGATTTCCCCAATATCACCAGTATGGAAATAGTCGCCTGTCATCACTTGCTCTGTCAATTCCGGGTCTTTGTAATAGCCCATCATTACCTGAGGTCCCTTGATCAAAATTTCACCATCCTCTGCGATTATAACCTCAGTGGCTTCGATAGGTTTCCCCACCGTACCGATTTTAAAGTTGTGGTTGCGCATATCATTTACGGAAATCACGGGGGAGGTTTCCGTAAGTCCGTATCCTTCCATCACAGGAATTTTGGCCGCGTTGTACACTCTCGCCAAGCGGGGTTGTAATGCGGCACTACCGGAAGCGATTACTTTGATATTTCCACCAAGCGCTTCTTGCCACTTGCTAAAGATGAGCTTACGGGCAATTTTCAATTGGAATTCATACCACCATCCATTCTGTCCGTAGGGTTCATATTTCAATCCAACTTCTACTGCCCAGAAAAAGAGTTTTCTTTTGATACCGGTAAGTTCACCGCCTTTAGCATAAATCTTATCGTACACCTTTTCCAGCAATCGAGGAACGGCTGTCATGACATCGGGCTGTACCTCCTTTAGATTTTCACTAATGGTATCTAGGGATTCAGCAAAATGAATCTGCACCCCACAGTATTGATAGAGGTACAGGAGCATCCGCTCGTAAATGTGGCATACGGGTAAAAAACTGAGTGATTTTGCATCACCGAGCTCGATTGGAATTCGGTCTTTCGAATAAATCGTATTGGAGACGATATTCTTATGGCTCAACATAACCCCTTTTGGGCGTCCCGTAGTTCCGGAAGTATAAATAAGCGTGGCCAAATCATCTTCACCAACTGCCCCCATCAGTTTCTCTACCTCTTCTTGATTGGAGGTATCCTCACCCAATTCCAAAACCTTCGACCAATTATCACAACCGGCAATTTCATCAAAGCTGTATACCCCTTTTAAGGAAGGGACCTGATTCTGAATCGCCTTTACTTTCTCATATACCTCTTGACAAGAAACAAAACAGTATTTGCTTTCACTGTGGTTTAGGACATACGCATAGTCTTCTTCCGAGATGGTAGGGTAGATGGGAACATCTTGAGCCCCCAATTGTAGGATTCCAATATCGCAAATATTCCATTCGGTTCTATTGGTCATTGAAATCAGTGCGATTTTATCATTTGCACCAACACCCAATCGCAACAACCCTCTACTGATGGCATTGGCTTTATCGATATACTCCTGTGTGGAGGTGGCTGTCCATTCACCTTTGACCTTGGAAACCAAAGATCTGTCTAGATTGTAGTGTTCCCTCTGATAATAGGGAAAGTCGAATAATCGGCTTGGAATTTTCATGTTTTTGGTCTATGGTTTTGCAAAATACTACAATTTGAGTTTTTGTAATAGACCGATTTCAATATTCCCTAAAATTTGTAGTCAGATTGCATGGCTTCCAGAAAGGCATCTTTTTTATTTCGTGAAATACTAACCGTGTCACCATTATTCATGATGATGTAGCCACCATCCGACTTCACATATTTTTTAACCTCTCGAAGATTAATCAGGAAACTATTATGCACTCGCATAAAGGGATGGTCAGCCAGCATGGTTTCATAAGCTTTGAGATGTTTGCTCACCATGACTTTTTTATCGTTGGTTAAAGTAAAGGTGGTATAGGAACCTTCGGCAGAGCAATAAATGATCTCATCAACAGTAACAAATTCGAATCCATCGTTGGTTGCCAAACAAATTTTGGAAAGCCTAGGATTTTTTACGTTTTCCAGTAACGATCTCAATTGTTGGGTATAGGTTTCTTTGTTTTTCACCTTTTTTGCCTTTTCAACAGCTTCCCGCAGCTCTTGCAAGTCTATGGGTTTCAATAAATAATCTAGGGAACTGAATTTCACGGCCTTTATGGCATATTGATCGAAAGCTGTGGTAAAAATCACCTCGAAATCAATAATAGGGAGCGATTCAAGCAAATCGAATCCTGTGGCAGTCTGTAGTTCAATATCGAGAAATACAACATCTGGATTAACAGATGGAATGAGTTCAAGAGCTTCTTCCTTGGACGTAGCCAAACCAACGACCTGTATACCCTGACAGAAATCGGTTAATAAGTTTTTTAAGGTTTCCCTGCTGTGTTTCTCATCTTCAACGATTACGGCTCTTAATTCCATTCTGTAGTTTATTCAATGATTAATTCAATTTTGACTAACGTTCCAAGCGGTTTACCATTTTGGTCCAATTTATCGGTATAAAAAATGTGGTTTTCATTTGAGTGATTGAATAATTCCACTCTCTTCTTCGTCATTTCAATACCGCGGGATTTAGGATTTTTCGTCTTTTGTTCCTTAATTTTTTTCGCTGCTTCCCGTCCGATACCATTATCTTCAACAACACAAATCAATGTATCCTGTTCTTTTTGGAATCGTATCTCTAATTGTTTGTTTTGCTCTTTTTTTGGAAGAAGACCATGAATAATGGCATTTTCCACAAAAGGCTGAATGAGTAATGCAGGGATTTCTATGGCGTCCACATCTACTTCTGGGGCTACCGCAATGGAATATTTAAAACTTTCATTAAACCGTAAACTTTCCAATTCGAGATATTTTTTTAACAATGAAATTTCCTCCTTTAAGACCACTTGGGTATGGAAGGTATTTTCCAATAAGTTTCGCATCAATGTGCTAAAAGTGTTTAGGTATTTCACCGCACTTTCCTTTTTTCCAGAGGTTATCAAGTTTTGGATCGAACTCAAGGAATTAAAAATGAAATGAGGATTCATCTGGGCTTGTAAAGCTTTAATTTCATTTTCAAGTGAAATCCTTTGGAACACTAACTTTTCCTTGTTCTCTTGTTGAATTTTATAGGTCAATCCCGATGCGAAAATCAAAATTTCGAGAGTTGCTCCCGTAATCATGTAATAGCGCTGCTTTAGAAATAAAAAGCCAAGGGCCCCAATCATATAAAAAAATGAACCGCTCACCACAAAATAGCCGAGTTTGTCTTTTGTTTTTATCAACAAATAAATCATGGCTACCAATCCAAATACAGACATGATAAGTCGTTCCGTATCCAGGACGTAAATATGAATAAGGAATTGGGAGCTGAATAATAATATAAAATCACTAAATACAATGGTAGCTAACATGATTGCGATGACTTTCAAAGCAATATGAAGTTTTGGATAGTTCTGCTTCGAGCCGAGATATTGAATTACAAAAAGGATATAGAATAGGTTTATCATTACCTGTGACACCTGAAAGAAGGTATAGCTGTTTTTTCCAAACCCCCCGAAGAACAACTCGTACAATTTCAAGACATCCGAACATAGATAGAGAAATAGAAAAAGCACATACAAGGCATAGAATAGAAATTCCTTGCGGCGAGAATAGAGGTAAAATCCGAGGGTAAGGATAAACATTACCAAACAAATCCCCACGAAAATATAAATTGGGGCTAGCCGTTGCACATCTTCCTGACTAAAATAATCCTCGAGTAAGGTGTTCTTTAAGTCACTACAGTAGTAAAATTCCCATCGCGATAATTTATCGAAATAGGTTACCCGTTGCACTCGTGCATACAGATATCTATTCTCAATTAAGTTATCCTTAGTAAATGCAAAACCTTTCGGAAAGCTCCTTAGGTTCTTATTGTTTGAAATTTCAAATACCCCGATTGGACGACTTTCGATGTCCCCCTGTTCCTCGAAAAATAAGTCTCCGTATTCAAATGTCCGTAATCTGAGATGATAAATGGAGTCTTTTTGAATGCGTTCCAACTCATCTAAAAAATCGATTTGAATCCAGTAATGATTTGATGGCCGAGTTTCATTTTCTAGTTTCGAAACCGATTCGAAAGTTGCTCCTTGCTTCAAAAGGTTTTCAAGTGTAGCGGTTTCTTGGGTCACAAATACCTTAAAGGGAACTTTGTTGCATTGCCGCAGATCGTCTTGGGATAGGGAGGGGGCACTCCAAAGTAGGAAGGCTATGAGAATCCAATGAAAACGAAATGGGATCAATGGCATGTTCTAATGAAGGTTTGGTAGTTTTAAAATAATAGTTCCGCCTGGGGTGTCAAGATTCTTATTAAAATGGACCTTTTTTTCAATTTGATACTTTTTGTGTGTATTCAACAAGCGAATTTGGTCTTGCCACAAAATGATCTGTTCACGATACTGGGGCAATAGTCGTTTTTGTTCTTCTATTGGTTTTGTATAAGTGAAATTCACTTCTAAACGCACACCTTCTTCGGAGGAATAGAAGTTCATAGAAATATTGAAATTTTGATATTGTTTATAAACACTATGTTCGATGATGTTTTCCAAGAGCGTTTGTAAAAGAAAAGCAGGTATGAGTACCTCGGAAGGAGGAAGTGTTCCTTCAATATTCAAAACATACGATAGCTGATTTCCATAGCGAAGCTTTTGAAGTTTCAAATAGCTTTCAAGCATTTCAAGTTCCTCTTTTAAAGAGAGGTTATCTTCTTCAAAATGATTGAGGTAATACCGAATCAGTTTGCTGAATGTTGAGATATAATGTAGGGCTTCTTCTTTTTTATTGGAGGTAATAAAAAACTGAATAGCATTCAAGGAGTTAAACACAAAATGTGGATTCATATGGGCTTGAAATGCCTTCAATTTTAAATCTACCAACTGACTTCGAGCTTCCAAGAATTTTTCTTGTTTCTCCTGAGCTTCTTTCTGCGAACGTAATTGTTTAATTTTAATTCCCGCTATCGTGGCGATAGTAGTAAGTATGTTGAGGTGTTCTTGGTTAAAGAAGTCTCTTTCACTGTGTTCACAATCGATGACTCCAAAAATTTCCCCCTCATTTTTTATAGGAACCGCCAATTCGGAAAATCTCCTAGCATCATCTACAATATACCGAGGATCTTTTGTGGTGTCTGAGATGATTTCGGCCTTTCCAGAAACTGCTACAGTTCCTGAAATTCCTTTACCAAGTGGAATTCGCACTGGGTGATATATTTCAAAATCTTTTGGGTTTTTGGGGCCGTAGGCGGCTTTTTGCACCAATGAATCCTTTAGATGGTCCACCGTATAAATAACACAATCTTCCAAGTTTAATTTGGCAATACAATCTTTTGCTAGGCTCCAATATACCTCGTCCTCATTCATTAAACCTGTAATAGACGTAGTAAAGTGAATCAGGATTTCTTCAAATTCCTCTCTACTCAATTTGTAGGTATTTTTGGAGGTAATAGACATTTGCTGGTTGGTTGTGGGAGATTAAATGTATAAAATATCTTCTTCGGTATTTAGGAAAACATGCGGTTTTGCCAGAAGCGCCACCGCATGTCTTTAAAAGTCACTATGGAAAGGGAATTTTATTTTTTAAGAATTTTAAATGACTTCGTGTAACTATCGATCTTTACGTTGGCGATATACATTCCTTTGGATAGACCGGCAATTGCGATTGTGCTCTCCATCGTTCCAAGCTGCTCACTGTAGACCTCTTGTCCCAACATATTGTAGATATGAATACTGTCCATGATATGGCTACTTTTCACATTAAATACATTCGACACTGGGTTTGGATAGAAACTAAAATCTGAATCTGATTCAAAATCTCCATTCGAAAGAATGCCGGAAAGATTTATCGAGACATCTGCAAATGGTTCCAGAGCGGCGGCGAGTATATAATAGGTTTTACCAGCTTCTGCGATAATAGAATGGATATTGCCCATTCCACAACTGTTATTAGGTTGGTCCACCCAAGTAAGTTCAGATCCTTGTTCTACAGTTTCATCGGGTGCTTCATAGAAAATCACGGCACTACTTTCAGGATCCGAGCCTATGCCTGCAACGACTTGGCCATCAATTTCTGCAGTAAATTTATACCATACAGCAGGAGCTTCTCCAGAATTACATCCGGATTGCCCAAAATCATTGGTAAAAGTTGCCATCAGAAAGTGTATATCTTGATCGGAATAGTCTTCCAATCCATTTAGTGATATGGCATTTGCCAGTAAATCGTTCGCTGGTGCAGGGAAAATGTTTTCAAGATTGATTAACACGTTGGCATCCACATCATTTTTCACAAAGATGTAATAGGTGGTTCCAGCTTCCGCTAAAATTCCCGAAAAGTTACTGTTCTCACAAGGGTTGGTGGCCTGGTCTACATACGTCAATTCTTCTCCAGTTTGAGCATTTGGATTAGAGGCAGAATAAAATACTACTATCGGATTCACAAAGGGTTCAATCCCAGCAGTAATTTCTCCTGTTTGCATTGGGGTAAATTTATAATATACTCCGGCTACGCCAGTCCCACAACCTTGCTGCCCACCATCTCCGGATGCAGTTGCCAAGGTAAATTCTACCATTGGATCCAAAAATGGATTTGGCCCGAGGGCTAAGTCGGTGGCATTGGTAATATGGTCATTCAATGGTTGTGCAATGGCAGTCATTCCAAATCCAAGTAGGACGGTAAGGATCAAGTTGTTCAGGGGTGTAAAAATTGATTTCATTTTTTTTTCGATTAATTGGTTTTAAATTCAGGGCAAACCTATGGCAAGGAATCAATCTTCTTTAGCGTCAATTGATGAATGGTATCTTTCAATTGATGGATGGTATCCTTCCGTTTCAATCAAAAAAAAGCCTTCAAAAAGAAGGCGTATTAATTTTTAAAATGGGCTATTAAATATTCTCCAACCACTCGCGTGCATTGACGAATGCCTGAAGCCAAGGAGAAACCTCGTCTTTTCTTCCATCGGGATAATTGGCCCAGTTCCATTGGAAAATGGAACGTTCAATATGTGGCATGGTAACCAGGTGACGACCGGTTGGGTCACATAACATGGCTGTGTTGTAATCGCTGCCGTTCGGATTGGAGGGATAGCCTTCGTAGCCGTATTTTGCCACAATATCGTACTGATTTTCGGGCATCGGCAAATGGAATTTTCCTTCTCCATGGCTGATCCAAACCCCTAAGGTACTTCCGGCTAAATTAGAGAGCATCACACTTTTGTTCTCTTGTATTTTCACACTAGTAAAAGCACTTTCGTGTTTAAAAGAATTATTGTGGTGCATCTTTGCTAACTGCTCATGGTCTGGATTGATTAGGTCCAATTCTAAGAAGAGCTGACAGCCATTACAGATTCCAACAGACAGGGTATCCTTTCTGTCGAAGAAGTTACGTAAGGCCGTACGGGCCTTTTCATTGTAAAGAAAGGCACCTGCCCAACCTTTTGCAGAACCCAGTACGTCACTGTTCGAGAAGCCTCCAACGGCACCGATAAACTGAATGTCCTCTAATGTTTCCCGTCCCGCGATGAGGTCGGTCATATGTACATCCTTCACATCAAAACCGGCCAAATACATGGCATGGGCCATCTCTCGCTCACTGTTACTTCCTTTTTCTCGAATAATGGCTGCTTTTATGCGTCGTTGCTCCTTAGACCATTGGGCCGATTCTGGAAGTTTTCCTTCAAATCCTTGAGGGAAATGATATTTTAATGGTTGTTTTTTGTAGTTAGTGTAGCGTTCTTCAGCCAAGTTGTTGGCAGTTTGCTTGCTATCGAGGAGATACGAAGTTTTATACCAAATATCACGTGTTTCTGGAATCGAGAATTTATAAGTGGCTGTGCCATTAACAACGTTCAAATCGTCACCGGCAGAAACCGAGCCTAGTTTGTGGTAGTTGATGTTAGCATGCTGCAAAATACTTTCCGCCTGAACATCGTTTTTTACTTGGAAAACGACTCCGCTATTTTCTGCAAACAACACTTTAATAGTGTCGGCTTCATTTAGAGCGTTCAAATCTAGGGTAGCACCCACTCCGTTAGTTGCATAGCACATTTCCAGTAGCGTAGTAATCAAGCCACCGGAGGCAACATCATGTCCAGCAACGATCAAGTCGTTCTTGATTAATTCCTGAAGGGTATTGAA
>CAZOSF010000006.1:44919-51367 GCA_964582415.1 uncultured Alteromonas sp. | reverse complement strand
GTCGATGGCAAAATCGCTAATGCCCTTCACCGCCTCATACAAACGGGCATCTTCCCCCTCATTGTTACAAGGCCACATCCAGTTGGCAGAGAGTGAAACGCTTTTTAATCCGTTTTCCAGTGGTGCCCAAACAATATTGGTGAGGGCTTCGGTTACCGAGTTACGAGACCCTGCAACAGGGTCTACCAGACCACTCACCGGCGAATGACCAATTGAAGTGGCAATACCTTCTTTTCCATTATAATCCAAAGCCATTACCCCACAATTATTTAGGGGCAATTGTAGTGCTCCAGCACATTGTTGTTTCGCAACCAAGCCTCCAACACAACGGTCTACTTTGTTGGTAAGCCAATCTTTACAGGCTACCGCTTCCAATTGAAGGACATGGTGGAGGTAGTCGTATAATTTTTCTATTTGATAATCACCTTCTTTGTAGTAGCGGGTTACCTTTTTATCAACCATCACCGTTTTAGGAGAACTGCCAAACATATCAGCAAGTTCGAAATCCATAGGCTTTGCACCTGTAGTGGCACTTTCAAAAGTAAAGCGATGGTCACCGGTAACCTCACCTACTTGGTACATGGGGGAACGTTCCCTTTCTGCTATTTTTCGCAGTTGCTCGATGTCTTTCGCGCCAATAACCAATCCCATGCGTTCCTGGGATTCATTGCCGATAATTTCCTTAGCCGATAGGGTAGGGTCACCCACGGGGAGCTTGTCCAAATCGATTTTGCCACCTGTTTCTTCTACCAATTCGCTCAAACAATTCAAGTGTCCACCGGCACCGTGATCATGGATGGAAACTATCGGATTTTCCTTGCTTTCCACAAGGGCCCTGATGGTATTGGCGGCACGTTTTTGCATTTCAGGGTTCGAGCGCTGTACGGCGTTTAATTCAATACCTGAGGCAAACTCACCAGTATCGGCACTGGAAACAGCAGCACCTCCCATTCCGATGCGATAGTTTTCACCTCCCAGGATAACCACCTGGTCTCCTTTGGAAGGTGTGTCTTTTAAGGCTTGAGATTGTTTGCCATACCCAATTCCACCAGCGAGCATAATAACTTTGTCAAAACCAAGTTTACGCGCCTCTTCCTCATGCTCGAAGGTAAGCACAGAACCTGTGATTAGGGGTTGCCCGAATTTATTTCCGAAATCGGAAGCCCCATTACTGGCTTTGATCAAGATGTCAATCGGTGTTTGGTACAACCAGTCTCTTTCTTTCATCGCTTTTTCCCACGGACGTGTTTCTTCCAGTCGGGAATAGGAGGTCATGTACACCGCTGTTCCTGCCAAAGGAATCGATCCTTTTCCACCAGCCAAACGATCCCGGATTTCACCACCACTTCCGGTGGCTGCACCGTTAAAAGGCTCTACGGTTGTTGGAAAGTTGTGAGTTTCTGCCTTCAGAGAAATAACACTATCGAATTCCGTTTTTTCATAAAAATCGGGGTGATCGGCGCTCTTTGGAGCAAATTGTGTTGCTTTGGGACCTTTTAGGAAGGCAACATTGTCTTTATAGGCGGAGACAATATCGTTTGGATGGGACGCAGAGGTTTTTTTGATCAGCTTAAAAAGCGAACTGGGCATTTCCTCACCATCGATAACAAAAGTACCATTGAATATTTTGTGGCGGCAGTGTTCACTGTTCACCTGACTGAAACCAAAGACTTCGCTGTCGGTTAACTTACGATTCAGCTTTTTGGAAAGATTTTCGAGATATTCGATTTCTTCACTGCTCAAGGCCAAGCCTTCTTGTTGGTTGTAGGCAGCGATGTCCTCAATTTCCTTAATTGGCTCCGGTTCGATATGGATGTCGAAAATATCCTGATGCAAACCATTATATTTTTGAGAAAGCATGGGATCATATTCGGAAAAGTTAACCGTAACACTATGAAACTCTTCGATACGTATGATACCTTTAATCCCCATATTTTGGGTGATTTCCACTGCATTTGTACTCCAGGGAGTTATCATGGCCGCTCTTGGACCAACAAAAAAATCCGCAAGGGCGGACTGTTCAATTTTGGGTTTGTTACCGAATAACCAGGAGAGTTTTTGAGTGTCCTCGCCCGAAATTTCGCCATTCGATTGAACAGCATAAACGGTGCGATTTGTGTCGCCAAAAAAGTGAATCATCAAAGGGAAATTTTGAAAACGCAAAGGTACATAATTTGTCGAAAAGAGAATCATGAAAAATCACCTATAAAAGTCCTGATTTAAAATGGTTTCTAGTTTGGAAATAATGCCCTATCTTGCGAGTCATTTATTATTTAAATAATCATCCATGAAATTTAGACTTTACGCATTGCTAGCCTTTCTATTGGCAAGCACTATGGTACAGGCGCAGGAAACCTTTCCCGCGAAAACTGTAATTCAGGGACGGTTTGTTAAAAAGACCGTGCCTTTGAGAGATTTCCCTACGACGCTAGATGCGGAGTATAAGGTGAACGAAATTAAGATTGTTCCCAATAACTTGAGAGCAAATGAAAAATTAAATGCAAATGCTTATCCACAGAATGGTATTGACCCTTTGCGTCAAAAAAATGTTGGTGGTGTTACCTTAATGCCCGTTGAGGAAAACTTCGATGGTTTGACTCAAGGTGAAGGTGGTGGTTTTACTCCTCCAGATCCAACAGGAGCTGCAGGTCCTAATCACTACATTGCTGGGGTAAACGTGGCTATCAAAATTTTCGATAAGCAAGGAAACGTTTTAGCGGGTCCAACCATGTTGGGAACTTTCTTAGGAAATGGTTCTAACGCGGGTGACCCTATCTTTATGTACGACCATTTGGCAGATCGTTATTTTGTGAGTCAGTTCCAGTTTTCAAACAATGGTTTGGTAATTGGTGTCTCTGAAACTTCCGATCCAACCGGTGCTTACAATGTGTATCAGTTCCCATTGGATGCCTTTCCAGACTATCCACACTACACTGTATGGCCTGATGGTTATTACATGACCGCAAATAAATTTGTTGGTAACACGACTTATGTAATCGAGCGTCAAGCGATGATTGATGGAGAACCAACCGCAAATATCGTTGGATTCAGTTTGCCAGGAGTTGTAGAAAACAGTAATACAGTATTTAGTCCAGAACCTGCAAACTTAACAGGGGTGGACTTTCCAGCTAACGTACCAGGATACATCGTTTATATGCAGGACGATGGTTGGGGAGGTGGAATCACGAACGACCACTTGAAAATCTGGGAAATTGAGGTAGATTGGAACAATCCAGCTTCCTCAACGATTTCTGCCCCAGTTGAAATCCCAATCGCTCCTTTCGACTCTGTTTTCGCTCCATTCGGAACTGGAGACGTTGCACAGCCAGGGACCGGTCAAAAAATCGATATGATTGGTGGTGTGATTTCGTACGCTTCCAACTACCGAAGCTTTGGCTCTCATAACTCTTGGTTGGTCACCTTCAACGTAGACGTTGATGGAAATGATACTTCTGGAATTCGTTGGATTGAATTAAGAAACACTGGAAACGGTGCTTGGTCGTTGTTCCAAGAAGGAACCTATGCACCTGCTGATGGACATAGCCGTTTTATGGGTAGTGCCGGAATGGATGCTGCCGGTAACATCGGTATGGGTTTCCATATCGCGAGTGCTACGCTTCCTGTAGGTATTAAGTATACAGGACGTTTCGATGGAGATCCAGCGGGTCAGATGACCGTGGCGGAAGAGACCATTATTGATGGTATCGGAGTGCAGACCTTCTCTAACCGTTTTGGTGATTACTCGCACCTAACTATGGATCCAGATAACTTTACGTTCTGGCATACAGCCGAATATTTTGCCTCCAACAACAACTGGAGATCTCGTGTTGCTTCCTTTACACTTTCTGGCGGATTTACCGCCGATGTTGGAGTAAACGCGATCATCCAGCCAGAAAATGGAGTGCTTACCAATGCAGAAACAGTAGAGATCAGTATCCGAAACTATGGTACAGGAACCCAATCCAACATCCCTGTGGAATTACTTGTGGATGATGTTGTGGTTGCTACCGAAACCTTTAATGGGTCAATTGCTGGTGGCGATGTTGCTAACTATACATTTGCGCAAACCGTTGATTTATCAACTGTTGGTCAAACCTATACCATTAAAGCAGCGACCTTGTTAGCCGGTGATGAATTCAACCCAAATGATGATTTCGAAAAGGAGGTAACACATTTGTATGCAAATGATGTGGGACCATTGGAATTGGTTGCTCCTGCGTCTGGTTCAGGATTGGGAATGCAAACGATTTCGGTTAACCTTAAAAACTTTGGTGTTGATACACAATCCAATTTTGATGTACAATACACCGTAAACGGAGGCACTCCTGTAGTAGAAACTTTCGCTGGTTCTCTAGATCAAGAAGAAGAAGCAGTATTTAACTTCTCGACGCAGGCAGATTTAACTGAAATCGGTTCTTATACGATTGAAATCACGACCAGCTTATCGGGTGATCAAAATACCGATAACGATACGCTTACCGCTGAGGTTGAAAACTTTATGTGTCAGCCAGAGATGGATTGTTCTTTCGGGGATGGTCTTCAGTTGTTCTCTATTGCAGAAATCAACAATCCTTCAGGATGTGAGGGATACGCCGATTTCACCGATGAAATTGCTTATTTGGAACCAGGTATGACCTATGATTTAACCATGACTACGGGATATGGTGATCAGCACGTAACCGTTTGGATCGACTTTAATGATGACTATGATTTCACTAACGATGAAAAAGTAGTTGTTGATTATGTAATTGCTCCTGGTCAAGGTTCAGGTACTTACACAGAAACTACCGATTTGACAGTTCCTGCAGGTGTACCTCCAGGGGATCACTTGATGCGTGCAAAAACAAACTGGCAAGCTCCTGTTCCTGATGATGCATGTGAGGAAACGCAATATGGAGAAACAGAAGATTATACCGCCAACACAGGTATCCTCAGTATCTCTGATCAAAATTTTGCTAATTCAGAGCTTGTTGTGTTAACATTGCCAAACAACCAGTTTGATATCACGTTAACTACCAACTACGATAAAGGAGTTTACGCTGCACTTTACAACGTATTGGGTCAGCAATTGAAGTTCAAAACTTTGACGAAATCTTCTGAAAATAGCTATCAAATCAAATTGGATATGTCTCAAATGGCCAGCGGGGTTTATTTAATTAAACTTTCTGGAGCCGATTTGAAGACGTATAAAACAGCGCGTATTATTGTAAAATAAACAATATGCTGAAATTCTTGAAAGGGTGGCAAGTGCCACCCTTTTTTTGTATAAAAAATCAATATTTACACTTAAAATTTGGGGAATATTCAATATATTTCGCCACCTAAACATCATTTCTAAATTTTTCCAAATGAAAAAACTTTTTATTCTATCCTTTCTTGCATTAGTTGCTGCTGGAACAGGCTTTAGTCAGAACACGTATCCGCCTATGGCCTTTGGTGAAGGAAAATTTTTAGGGGAGTCGATAGCTTTAAGAGATATCGCAGTTCCTGAAGAAGTTCCTTACGATCTTGAAAATGTGTATGTTGTTCCAAACAACTTGAGAAACGCTTCAAAGCAGAACCCAAATGCATTACCAATGGGTCCAGACCCATTAAATCAAACCAATCCTGCCAGTCGTCAGCCTGTTGGATTATTGATTGATTTTACCGGTGGAACTTCAGCAGAATCTGGTGGTGTAATTCCTCCAGATCCAACAGGTGCTGTAGGGCCCAACCATTATGTACACGCCTTCAACTTACGTGTGAAGATTTTTGACAAAGAAGGAAACTTATTAGTTGGTCCTATTCCATTAGGAACTTTCCTTGGAAGTGGAAACAACGATGGTGACCCAATCGTTATGTACGATCATTTGGCGGATCGTTGGTTTGTAAGCCAATTCCGTATTTCCGATAATGCATTGATCATGGGTGTTTCTACAACTCCAGATCCAACAGGGACGTATAACGTATACGAATATCCATTCAGTTCATTCCCAGATTATCCACACTACTCTATCTGGCCTGATGGATACTATTTAACTGCCAACAAACCAGGTTTGGCTACGTATGTTTTCCAAAGAGACGCCATGTTGGCCGGAGCTGCAACTGCACAACTTCGTGGATTTGTATTGCCGGGAATCATCAATAACCCAAATACCGTTTTCAGTCCTGAACCAGCCAATTTGGTAGGAACTGATTATGATCCAGATGCACCAGGTTACATTGTATACCTTCAAGATGATGCCTGGAACGGGGTTGAAGAAGATCACATTAAAATCTGGGAAATCAACTTGGATTGGGATGGAACTAGTTCCGTAAGCGATCCATTGATTATTCCAACCAGTCCTTTTGATAGCACCTTCCAACCATTTGGAACAGGAGATATTCCACAGCCAGGAACCACCAGAAAATTGGATAGCCAAAGTGGTATTATTTCATACATGGTAAACTATAGAGCTTTTGGATCCCA
>CAZOSF010000006.1:0-44819 GCA_964582415.1 uncultured Alteromonas sp. | reverse complement strand
GAGTTTATTCCTACCACCAATACTTGGGCAACCCGTGTAGCTGCTTTCCGTTTGATCGATGATTATACGGACGACGTGGGAGCTTATGCATTTGCAAGTCCTGGTTTTGAAGGCCCATATACTGCATCTGAAACTGTAGAGGTTTCTTTGATCAACTATGGTACAGATACGCAATCCAACTTCGATGTTGAATTGTATGTAGATGGTAACCTTGTGGCTACTGAAACCTTCAACGGCTCTCTAGCCGCGGGAGAAACTGCAAACTATACCTTTGCACAAACTATCGATTTATCTATCGAAGGTCACTTGTATGAAGTGGAAGTGCGTACCGCTTTATCTGGAGATGAGTATCCTGCCAATGATGAGTTCAAGAAATTTTACTCATTCGGGGAGTTGTTGAGTGTAAATGATAACGAAATCAACGAACACCACCTGTTCATGTATCCTGTTGCAGATAAGCAATATGAATTGAAGTATTCTACAACTGAAGACTTTGGTGACATGAACTACCGAATCATGAATATCATTGGACAAGTGATTGCCACCGGTGCTATGGAAACAGAAGCCAATGGGTACCGTGCAAGCGTAAACTTGAACAATGCTAGTACTGGCGTATATATTGTTGAGGTAGCAAATGCCAAACAAAAGACCAGTAAGAAAATAATGGTGAGATAATAGTTATCCTACCAATAAAAAAGGCAGACGAAAGTCTGCCTTTTTTTTATGGTTTCTATTTTTACATCTTCTGTAGCAAAGCCATATAAAAGCCATCAAAACCAGTCTCACTGGGATAAAGGGTATGTTCCTCCAACAACTTGAAGTTCTTGCCATTCTCTGATTTTAGAAAAGTGGCCACTTGTAGTTCATTTTCTGAAGGAAGTATGGAGCAGGTAGCATAGAGCAATTTTCCTCCAGATTTCAGCATTCGGGAATACGATTGAAGGATTTCCTGTTGTGTCTTTCGAATTTCCTCTACAAAATCTGGTTTTAGTTTCCACTTGCTATCTGGATTTCTTCGCAAAACCCCCAATCCGGTACAGGGAGCGTCTAAGAGTACCTTATCGGCAGCCTCATACAGCTTTTTAATGGTTTTCGTAGAATCGATGACCCTTGTTTCCAAATTGAAGATACCATTGCGTCGCGCACGTCTTTTCAATTCCAACAATTTATTTTCATACAGATCCATGGCAATGAGTTGCCCTTTATTTTCCATTAAATTGGCCATATGTAGGCTTTTGCCTCCCGCACCTGCACAGGCATCCACTACACGTTCGCCGGGTTTTGGATTCAAAAGGCGGGCTACTCTCTGGGAGGAAGCATCCTGAACTTCAAACCACCCTTCTTTGAACTCATCGGTTAGAAAAACATTGTGTCGTTCCTTTAAAATGATGGCATTTGGGAGATCTTTTAAAACTTCGGTTTCGATATCTTGTGCAGCCAATGCCTTTTGCAGATCCTTTACATTGGTTTTTAGGGTATTACATCGTAATACAACCGAGGCTTGTTCGTTCAAGGCTGCTAGCTCCTTTCCCCAACGTTCTTCCCCCAATTCTTGTACACCAAGTTCATCCATCCAATCGGGAATGGATTCACGGTATTTGCGAATTTTCGAAAGCTCGTCAAAACGACCTTTGATTCTACGGGTAGGAGTGCCATCAAACTGCTTCCAGTCCGGAAGGGAGATTCCTTTAAGTGTGGCCCAAACAGCGAAGAGTCGAAATAAATCTTCTCGAGAGTAGGGTGCTTTAACTTCTGCAATGGTTTCGTAAAGTCGTTTCCATCGCACAATGTCGTAAGTGGTTTCAGCAATAAATCCACGATCTCTGGCCCCCCAGCGTTTGTCTCTGCGTAAGACATTCTTGAGGACTTTATCGGCTTGATTTCCTTCATTAAAGATGGCTACAAGGGCATCAATGGTGGCAAATACTAAATTTCTATGGAGACGCATATGGTAAAACTAGACTGCAAAGGTACTATTCTTTACCTGTTTCCTTACTTTTGCCATAAAAATATCCGTATGCGTATTTTGTGGGTACTACTACTGGTTTTTATTGTTAGTTGTAGTGATAAAAAACATCCCGACTATACTTCGGTTGACATCGAAACTATTTTTAGTGATTCCCTAAGCATCCGTGCCATCGCACCTTTAGATCGGCAACGTGTGTGGTTTGCAGCCGATAAGGGGATGGTTGGGTTGATCGATCAAGGAGTTCCAAAATTAGCCTCCATAAAATATGATGATCGCCCTTTGCATTTTCGATCGATAGGTAAAACCTCGAAGGCTGTATTTGTGCTTAGTATCGCCAATCCTGCCGTTCTTTATAAAATCGATTTCGATGGAAAGGAAGCTACGCATATTGAAGATGTCTATCTGGAAACAGGGGATGAAGTTTTTTATGATGCCATGGCTTTTTGGAACGATGTCGATGGCATTGCTATGGGTGATCCTATTGGAGGTTGTTTGTCTATTTTGATTACCCACGATGGTGGAAATACCTGGTCGAAGATTCCTTGTACCCAGTTGCCTCCCGTCGAGAAGGCGGAAGCAGCCTTTGCCGCTAGCAATTCCAATATTGCCGTATATGGTGATCATGCTTGGATTGCTACTGGGGGCAAACGTGCACGAGTTTTTCATAGTCCCGACAAAGGAACAACCTGGGAGGTTTATGATACGCCCATAGTACAGGGGAAAGCCATGACGGGTATTTATAGCATCGATTTTTTCGATGAAAAAAGAGGAGTAGTGTTTGGCGGAGATTGGGAAAATAAAGAATTCAATGAAGGAAACAAAGCGGTGACGCTTGATGGAGGCCGAACTTGGGAGTTGGTTGCCAACGGTTCTGGGCCCGGGTATCGTTCTTCCGTGAAATTTGTTCCCGGTGGAGCAGGGGATGAGCTACTCGCCGTCGGTTCAGAAGGCGTAGATTTCAGTGATGATTTTGGAGACACCTGGCGTAGCCTGAGCGAAGAGGGATTTTATGCCGTAGAATTCGTAAACGACAGTATTGCATTTGCTAGCGGTAGTGGTCGAATAGTCCGTTTGAAATTTCGCTAAGGTCGTTGTCCTCCGCGACGATTCTTAAATTTGTTCAATAGGCTTCTTTTAAACTCTTCCTCTGCTTGTTTTAATTTCAATATTTTTTTTGCGGGCAGAATTTGAAGTAATTCATTCAATAATGCCTCATGAATTTGCTGTTCTTTTTGCTTTAGTTCACGAATGGATTTTACCAAAGCTTGTGCTTCCTCTTCGCTAAGGGCATCCAGGTCGCCTTTTACAGTATCGAAAATTTCCCTGCGCTCTTTTCTATGAATTTCCGAAAGCTGTTCATCGAACTTATTGTAAACCGGCCAAAATTTTTCTGCCTCAGAAGGGGTTAGCTCCACTTTTTCGGTGATATAAGCGGTTTTATAGGCGCGAATTTTATCGCCCCTTTGAGAGTATCCCGTAAGTGATACGATTAGAAAGAGTATGAGTAGTGCTTTTTTCATTTTATTCCATTAATAGTGTCGATTCATCTAAATGTTCCATTAGGTAGGATTCCAGTTGTGCTTCTTCGAATTGAAGACTGGTATTGAATTCCTGAATATCGGATTCACTCAAGAGCTGGGCAATATCATACACTTCTAGGTTTAAATGCCCATTTTGAATGTATTGTTCCACTTCTGCCACCGGTAATTCTTCCAAGGATATTGTGTCGGAAGGGGAAAGCAGTGCCCATCCTAAAAGCAAACTTGCCGCAATCGCAGCAACATAACCCAATCGTTTGGGCCACAATTGAATCACCTTGGTCTTTACTGGATCATCTTCTGCTTTCAATTTACCCAATAGCGAATCTTCGAAGTTTTCAAAATAGGCCTCCGATATTTTAAAACCATGCTGTTGGGGTAATTCCCCTTCCAGCATTTTTAGTTCTAGGGCCTCATCCAGCGTATCAAAATAGTCGGAAGGGACTTTAAAACCGTGGCTATATTTTTTATCAGCTTTCATCTATCTCTATGACTCATTATATATTAAAAGGTTTCATCCTTAAGCAGTTCAGTGATTTTTTTGACCGCTATATGGTAACTACTTTTTAATCCTCCCACAGAGGTTTCCAGTATTTCCGAAAGTTCTTCGTAAGTGAGATCATCGAAATACTTCATGTTGAACACGAGTTGTTGTTTAGGTGGGAGGGAAGCAATGGCTTTTTGTAATTTCAATTGGATTTCATCCCCTTCGAAAAAAACATCCGATTCCAAGCGCTCCAACCGTTGTTCTTGTAACTCTTCCGACGACATCATTTGCTTTTTGGCCCGTTTGTTTATAAAAGTAATCGATTCGTTGGTGGCGATTCTGTACATCCACGTGTATAACTTACTGTCGCCTTTAAAGGAATCAATGTTTCGATAAATCTTTATGAAAGTATTCTGTAAAACATCATCCGTATCATCGTGATCCAAAACGATCTTACGTATATGCCAATACAACCGTTCCTTGTACAGAGATACTAAGGATCGAAACGCCTGCTCTCTTGTAGCGGCTTGCTTTAAATCTTCAACTAAGGCCAGTTCTGAATTCAATAGGCGACTTTTGTCATTTGACTCTTAAAATTACAAAAGGTTTTATGAAACCTAAGCACGTCATTATCAAATAAAAAATCGATAAAAGGTAAAATAATATCGTTAAAAAGCATAAAATATTTGGTTGTAGGAAAATATTTACTAATTTTACGGTGTACTTCTTATGTATAGGTTCTTAGTTCACAGCCCCAACTGTAATGAGAACTGATATAAACGGGCCTAAGCGGGGGCTGGCCCGTTTTTTTTATTTCCGATAGCTTTAAGTAATTAGTAGGAATATACAGACACTACATAAATTAAAACATCGATGAAATGCATATTATATAGATAAAAAGCAAAATAAATTTGGATATTTAAAAAAGTAGCGTATCTTTGAAGTGTACTTATGTAATAATACTCATTCACCGCGTGCCCCAAATGCGGTGAAAGTTTAGAAAAGAGAAGCGGTGCCCCAACTGCTTCTTTTTTTTTCTCTATGCTAAAGATTGCATTTCTACAAGGCTGTAGTAAGTTCCTTTTTTGTCCATCAATTCCTGATGACGTCCCTGCTCTACGATCTTGCCCTTGGACATGACGACAATGGTATCTGCATTTTGTATGGTGGATAGACGGTGGGCGATAACGACGGAGGTTCGATTTTTCATCATATTTTCCAATGCCGATTGTACCAAGCGTTCGCTCTCGGTGTCTAACGCAGAGGTTGCCTCGTCCAGAATCATGATTGGTGGGTTTTTCAAAACTGCCCTTGCGATACTTAAACGTTGCTTTTGACCCCCACTGAGTTTATTTCCACTATCTCCAATATTCGTGCGAATTCCATCTGGCAAATCTTTTACGAATTCCCAAGCATTCGCAACCTTCAAAGCCTCAATTACCTCCTCTTCCGTGGCGTCTTCCTTGGCAATACGCATATTTCCCAATACAGAATCATTAAATAGGATAGAATCCTGGGTCACCAAGCCCATCAAACCTCTTAGACTGGATAAGGTTATATTTCGAATATCTGAACCATCGATGGCGATGTTCCCTTCATTGACGTCATAGAACCGGGTTAATAGATTGGCAATGGTACTTTTACCACTACCACTTTGACCGACCAAGGCAACGGTATGCCCTTTGGGAACCGAAAGGGAAAAATCCCGTAGCACCCATTCCTCTTCGTATTTAAATGAAATAGCATTCAAATTAATCTCTTGGTCGAAGCTTTCTTTAACCAAGGCATCCGGGGCATCTTGTATGCTGGATTCCGTTTCCAATACCTCCAATACCCTTTCAGCGGCAGCATTTCCTTTCTTTACCCCGTAACTGGCCTTGCTTATCGCCTTGGCTGGAGTTAGGATGTTATAGGCCAATCCCATATACACAATAAAGGCTTCAGGAGCTAACGATTTTTCAACCAAAACCATCGAGCCCCCGAACCATAATAAAATGGCGATTACCACAATTCCTAAAAATTCCGATACAGGGGAGGCCAAGTTCTGTCTGTGCATCAATGCATTGGAATATTTATAGAACCGACCGGTGGATTCTTGAAATTTGGAATTAAAGATACGTTCGGCGTTAAAACCCTTGATGATCTTCAAACCTCCCAGGGTTTCTTCTAAAATGGACAAGAAGTAGCCTTGTTCCCGCTGCACCCTTGTACTTCTCTTTTTTAAGCTTTTCCCGATACGGGAAATGATAAATCCTGAAACAGGTATAAAAATAAATACGAATAATGTGAGTTTCGTACTCAATAGAAGCATGGCTATTATCGTAAACAGAATCATAAGAGGTTCTCTCACAATGAGTTCCAATATCGATAAGAAGGAATGCTGAATTTCCAAAACATCGGCGGAAATTCGAGCAATGGTATCTCCTTTTCTTTTTTCAGAATAGAAGGAAACTGGCAGGGCAACGGTTTTTTCATACACCGCATTTCGCAAGTCCTTTAGAACGCCATTTCTCAAATAGGTGATAAAAAACATGGCCAGGTACCCGAAAAGGTTCTTCATGAGAAAGGTGCTGATCACAATGGCAATCATGAACATCAGGGCATAGAGCTCTCCCGAGGCCTCGATCTTTTGAGTGATAAAGAAATTCATGGAACTCTCAAAATAGTCCCCGGCATTACCGATGCCTTCCCAAACAGGAGGTGTAAGTACCTTTTCGGAATTGTCGAAAAGCACTTTCAACATTGGCATCAGGGAGACGAAGGCCAAAGTTCCGAACAAAGCATAGAAAACGTTCGCCAGGATATTTAGTAACGCATATTGCTTGTAGGGCCTTGCGAAACCGAGTATTTTTCGGAAGTACTTCATCAGGCTAAATTAAGGTCTTTTTTGATCGATTCAATCTTTGCCTCCAAGAGTTCGGGTTTTGTCCCGTTTACACTGATGTAAAACTTTATCTTAGGTTCCGTACCACTAGGGCGCGCCGCAATTTTACAGCCATCTTCCGTATAGAAAATTAGGACGTTGGATTTTGGAATCTCCAAGGATTCCGTCTCATGGGTCAATATGTTTTTAGCTGTGCTCTTTTTATAGTCTTCTACACGAACCACAGGAGAATTGCCTAAAGAAGCTGGTGGGGTATTCCTCAATTCCTTCATCATGGTTTGTATTTCTTCAGCTCCTTGTTTTCCCTTTTTCACGAGAGAGGTAAGGGATTCCTGATAGTAACCATATTTAGTATAAAGGCTTTGTAGGTATTTAAAGATGCTACTGCCTTCCGCTTTCTTTTTTGCTGCAATCTCGCAGGCTAATAAACTGGAAGTGATCGCATCCTTATCTCGGACAAAATCACCTACCATATAACCAAAACTTTCTTCGCCCCCTCCAATTAGAGTTAAATCCGGATGATCCTTAACCATTTTTGCAATCCATTTAAATCCGGTAAGCCCTTCCATATAAATGACACCAAAGTCTTCAGCGATTTTCCTGATCATGGGGGTGGAAACTATTGTGCTAGCTACAAATTGTGAGCCATCCAATCTTCCCTTATTTCGCCATTCCTCCAAAAGGAAATGCGTTTTAACTATCATGGCTTGATTTCCATTCAACAAGACCAGTTTGCCTTCATCGTCACGAACTGCAATTCCCAGTCGGTCCGAATCAGGATCGGTTCCAATCACCATGTCGGCGCCTTCCGCTTCCGCTTGTTTAAGTGCCATTTCCAATGCTTCTGGTTCTTCCGGATTCGGTGAAGTTACCGTTGGAAAGTCGCCATTGGGCTGGGCTTGTTCCTTTACGATGGAAAGATTATGATAGCCTGCCTTTTCCAATACCTCTGGTAATAAGGTGATTGAGGTACCGTGAAGCGAAGTAAATACAATTTTGAAGGCATCTTTTGCTGTTTCTGATGTATTAAAACTGCCCTTCTGAATGGACGCCTTCACAAACGCTTCATCCACCTCCTTATCGATATAGGTGATTTTGTTGGCGTTGGATTGAAAGTTTACATCGGTATACTCTAAAGCAGTAATTTCTTTTATGATTTCACCATCCTGGGGAGGAACCAACTGCCCCCCATCTTGCCAATATACCTTATAGCCATTGTATTCCGGTGGATTGTGAGAGGCGGTTAAAACGATACCACAATGACAGTTTAAATGTCGTACAGCAAACGAAAGTTCCGGTGTTGGTCTTAAGTCGGAAAACAAATATACTTGTATTCCATTTGCGGAGAAAACGTCGGCCACAACCTTTGCCAAAGTCTTGCTGTTGTGTCTACAGTCATAGGCGATAGCCACCTTTAGACCTTCTTTTCCAAATACTCTCTTTAGGTAATTGGACAGACCTTGGGTGTTTTTACCTAGGGTATATTTATTGATTCTATTGTCCCCAACACCCATAATCCCTCTCATGCCACCAGTACCAAATTCTAGGTGCTTGTAAAATGAATCTTCAAGGGTTTGTGTATCGTACGCAATAAGTTCTTTGATGGTGTGCTGGGTGTCTTCATCAAAAAAGGGGGTAAGCCATTTGTTGGCCTTTTCCAATAAGTCAGGATCGATGTATCGCATGTCGTTTGGACTTCTTCCGAAAGTGCAAAAATAGGGATATTTAGTATGATTCCCCCTTGTTTAGCACTTCTTTAATAATGTAGTTGGCTCGGTCTTTTTTCGAACGAAGTATGAGTTCCCCCAAAAAACCTGCTACAAAAAACTGACTGCCCAGTATCATAGCCGTTAAGGCGATGTAAAACTGGGGTCGTTCCGTAATGAGTCGGCCGGTAGGATTAATGAACAGTTTGTCAATACCTAAATAGGCTGCAAAACAGAACCCGATGAATAACATGATTGCTCCCCAAGCTCCAAAAAGGTGCATCGGACGTTTTCCGAATCGGGAAAGGAAGGAAATCGTAATTAGGTCTAAAAAGCCGCGAATAAAGCGTTCCATTCCAAACTTGGTGGTACCGTACTTCCGGGCTTGATGCTGGACCACTTTCTCACCGATTTTTGAAAAACCAGCATTCTTGGCAAGAACGGGAATGTACCGGTGCATTTCTCCGGTCACTTCAATGGTTTTGATCACCGCCTTGCGATAGGCTTTCAGCCCACAATTAAAATCGTGAAGCGCAACGTGTGATGTTTTCCTTGCTGCGAAATTAAACAGTTTGGAAGGTAGGTTTTTGCTGATGACCGAATCGAAACGTTTCTTTTTCCAACCTGAAACCAAGTCATAGCCTTCCTCCATAATCATTCGATATAGTTCAGGTATCTCTTCTGGATTGTCTTGAAGATCGGCATCCATGGTGATGACGACGTCTCCCTGTGCCTGGGCGAATCCGGCATGAAGGGCCTGTGATTTACCGAAGTTTTTTAGGAATCGGAGACCGATAACTTCAGGGTGTTTTTCAGAAAGTTCTCGAATGACTTCCCAAGAATCATCGGTACTGCCATCGTCGATAAAAAGGATTTCATATGAAAAGCCATTGGATTGCATCACCGATGCAATCCAATGGTATAATTCCTTCAAAGATTCCTCTTCATTAAGAAGAGGGATGACGATGGAGAGATTCATGTAATTTATTCAGGTCGGTTTTGTTTCATTACCAATCCTCCGATTAAGGAGATAATAAATCCGAGGAACAAGGATACAATAATACCTATGGCTGCCATAATACCAGGACTCATAAACTTACGCGTCATACTTATAGCCATCTCTCTTTGCTCTTCAGGCATTCCGGGATTGTCCTCAAGCATTTTTTGTTCGGTCATTTCCACCATCTGATTCACATAATCAGGTTCGATAAAACTGACAAAAACATATTGGTACAATACACCAATAATACCAGATACCAAGGCAATGGCCAATCCAACTTTGATTGCCTCCCCTAAGCTGAGAAAACCATCGTTCTCTTTTTTAAAGGATTTGATACCATAAATGATAAATAGCACCATTGCGGCTAGGGAGAGAACACTGAGCCACCAAGGCCGCTCCAAATGAACGTTCATGACGTACGCAATTACTCCCAACAAGATTGACACAATTCCCAATAGGGCCCCGTAGCTCAAAGCTACTGATTTAACAGAGGCTTGTTTTGTTTCCATAGTTTTTGATTTATCCATCCGGGTTAGGATGGTGGTTCGCTAGTTAGTAAACAAAGGTACTAAATTGTTACTGTATATTTTTTCTTAAAAAAACATATAAAGTATTGCTCAATTATAATTATTGCTTAAATTTGCACACTCAAAATCGAGGAGCATTTAATACGCATTACAATGAAAAAAGGAATACACCCAGAAAATTACAGATTGGTAGCCTTCAAAGATATGTCCAATGACGATGTATTCATCACCAAGTCTACCGCAGACACGAAGGAAACCATCGAAGTGGATGGTGTAGAGTATCCTTTGGTGAAGTTGGAAATTTCCAGGTCTTCTCACCCATATTATACTGGTAAGCACAAATTGGTGGATACTGCTGGACGTATCGATAAGTTCAAAAACAAATACGCCAAGTTTGGCAAGAAATAAATACACGTCAAATCGTGTTCAAAAGCCTTCGAGAAATCGAAGGCTTTTTCTTTTTAGGACGCCGGAATTTGGTTACTTTTAACCAAACGCTCAGAACCGCTTCGCATGAACTACATACTTTTTGATGGCAGTGTTCGAAATCAATTGTTGCCCTTCACCTACACGCGTCCTGTAGCCGATATTCGCATCGGTATTCTTACCATCCGAGAAAAGTGGGAGAAGTTCTTGGGATATACCACAACTACCGTGACTGAAGAGTATCTCTCCGATAAATATCCTATGGTGGAGATGGAGGAAAATATTTTGATCAACGCCAGTTTTCTACCTACTTCGGTGTTGGTTGATAAAATCAAGGCACTCAAAAAAAACCAGGCCATTTTTTATAATGAAGAACCCTTAGCATTCTTTAGTGAAGAGGATCAAGAAATCGATTTCGATAGTTTTGAAATTTTTGACTTTACAGGAGAGGAAGTGCTGCGTATTGAACATAGTTGGGATATTTTCAGCAAAAATCATGAAGCCATTACTAGGGATTTTGAATTGCTCACCCAAGGGCGAGAATCACAACCCATTCCTGAAACAACCGTTGCATTTAATCCAAAGCGTATTTTTATTGAAGAAGGCGCTAAACTTCCTTTGTGCTCACTAAATGCCGAAGCGGGCCCTATTTATATCGGTAAGCATTCAGAAATAATGGAAGGAGCCATGATTCGGGGTCCTTTCGCACTTTGTGAGGGGGCTACCGTAAAAATGGGAGCTAAGATTTATACCGGAACTACCATTGGTCCTTATTGTAAAGTAGGGGGGGAAGTGAACAATGCGGTTTTATTTGGGTACAGCAACAAAGGTCATGATGGTTTCCTGGGCAATTCCGTGCTGGGGGAATGGTGCAATATCGGAGCCGACACCAATACCTCCAATCTGAAAAACAACTATGCCGAAGTACGTCTTTGGGATTATGAAACCGAACGTTTTGCCCCCACAGGGCTTCAATTCTGCGGACTCATGATGGGGGATCACAGTAAGTGCAGCATCAATGTGATGTTTAACACCGGGACTGTAATAGGGGTGAGTGCCAATATCTTTGGAAGCGGCTTCCCACGCAACTTTATTCCAAGCTTTAGCTGGGGTGGAAGCGGGGGCACCATTACCTACAAGACTGATAAAGCTTTTGAAACAGCAAAGCTGGCCATGGCACGTAGGAATGTTGAATTCACAGAAGAGGACGCGAAAATCCTCACCGAGGTTTTTGAACAAAGCGCCAAATACCGAAAAGGGTAAATCAGTACAGATAGAGGAAATAGCCTAATGTGGAGATAACCACCAAGCTGATGATCAAAAGAGCCACTCGTCTGGTTTGCTCTTCCTTTTTTGCCTCCCGTTCCAACTTCTTCTTAAATTGTCCGAAAGCATAGGGATCCATCCTTGTATGATCTTCTAATTTACCATACATACCCTGTATCTCTTCCTTTTTACGTTGCTCCTTATCGAAGCGGGATACCCGCTCTCTTTTATTATGCCGTAATGAAGAGAGCATTGCTGCAACAGAACCACCAAAACTCATACTATTGTTTTAACTTATAGGTAATGGAATCTATTATTTTGTTACACTATTGGTCTTTTCGAACACGCTTGAGAAATAAGAAGTTCTGTGGGTTGATTCCCAATCCATGAACATTTTTACGGACAAATCGAATGGCTTTGTCATAAAACAAAGGAACAACCGGGGCGTCTGCAACAATGAGGGAATCCATTTTGGTATACAGAAGTTTGCGGTCTTCAATATTGGTTAGATTCAAAGAGGATTCGTAGAGACTGTCCATGAGCGTGCTTTTGTAATGCATATAATTTGGGCCGTTGGGGGTGAAATTCGGACTGTAAAACAGGGATAGGTAATTTTCAGCATCTGGATAATCGGCCACCCAGCTGGCCCTAAAGACCATAAGCTCACCGGCGCTTTTCATTTGACGAAGAGTAGAAGGGGGCATCACATCGACGGTTACTTTAATACCTACTTTTTCTAATTCACGCTGAATAAACTCACATATATCCAAATACTGACTATTAGTACCAATGACGATTTCTGGCTGCTCATCTCCTGATTCCTGAATATACTGAGCCACCAGAGATTTGGCGAGTTCTGGTTGGTAAGAATAGCCATCTATTTCCTCGAAACCTGGGAGTCCTTTCGGAATGAATCCGTGCTCGGCGGGGATTCCCATACCATTTCGAAGGTAGGTAACCATTTTCCTTCGGTCGAAACCATAATTAATGGCTTGACGCAATGCATTCGATTGAATTTCTGGTGCATCCGTACCCATAAAAAAACCGAGGTATTCCGTATTTAAATAAGGACAACTAATTAGTTTCACTTCTTTTATGTACCGCTCTTGAAGCGCACCAGTAGTTGTGAGAATCTCATCCTTATAGGAATTGTCCAACCCAGAAATAAAATCCAACTTCCCTTGAGCGAATTGCAGGAATTCACTTTGTTTGTCCGGAAGGAAAGTGATGGCCACTGCTTCTAAATAGGGTAGTTGTATCCCGTCCTCGTCTGTTTCAAAGTAATGGGGGTTTTTACGAAAAACCAACTTCACGTTTTCTTCCCAAAGTTTGAATTGAAAAGGACCGGTGCCAATAGGGTGACTTCTGAATTCATTTCCATGGAATTCGACTACTTCCTTTGGGACAACCGAACAATACCGCATGGATAGCAACCCTAAGAACGGAGGAAACGGTTTGTTCAATTGAATGGTGAAGGTGCGCTCATCCTCGGCCCAGTACCTGGCTACATTTTGAAGCACCCAGCTCCCGGGGGAGGCAATTTTTGGATCGGTAAGTCGGTTGAAACTATACACAAAATCAGCGGCAGTAACCGCCCGGGTAGAATCGGCACCAAACAAACCGGATTTATGAAAATATACATCCTCCCGTAAAAAGAAACGATAGGTTAGGGTACTATCGATTATTTCCCACGATTGGGCGATGTCCGGACGAATATTAAGGGAGTCGTCCAACTGTACCAAGCCATTAAAGAGCTGATTGGTGGGCCAAATATTTTGTGGATTCCTTGCAAAGGCTGGATCCAAGGAGGTAATATTACTGTGTTCGTTATATCGGAACACCAAATGATCTTTGGAATCCTTCCGGCTGTTTGTGCAGGAAACCAAAAAAAGTAACGCGCAAACAACTGATAAAAAGAAAATTAGACCTTTGGTAAGATGGTTCATGGGTTTTTGGGATCCAAGAATAGTTTGTACTTTTGCATCCTCTTGCTAAAATACAAGAATGAACGCTACAAAAAAAGTCGCATTTTACACTTTGGGCTGTAAGTTAAACTTCAGCGAAACCTCTACCATTGCTAGAAGTTTTCAGGAAGAAGGTTTCGAGAGAGTCGAGTTTACGGAAAAGGCGGCTATATATGTAATCAATACCTGTAGCGTCACCGAAAATGCCGATAAGCGATTCAAAAGTATCGTGAAGCAAGCATTGAAAGTAAACCCTGATGCTTTTGTTATTGCTGTGGGTTGTTATGCGCAATTGAAACCAGAAGAATTGGCTGCAGTAGATGGGGTTGATTTAGTTTTGGGGGCTACCGAGAAATTTAAGGTGACAAGCTATTTGAACGAATTGCTTGATTCTGATTTGGGTACTGTAAGGGAAGGAGCGATTGTGCATAGTTGTGAAATCGAAGAAGCCGATTTTTATGTGGGTTCCTACTCAATTGGAGACCGCACCCGAGCATTTTTGAAGGTTCAGGACGGTTGTGATTATAAATGCACGTATTGTACTATTCCCTTAGCTCGCGGAATTTCAAGAAGCGATACCTTGGAGAATGTACTAAAGAATGCTGCTGAAATCTCCGCTCAAGGAATCAAGGAAATTGTACTTACCGGAGTAAATATCGGGGATTACGGAAAAGGTGAATTTGGAAATAAAAAGCACGAACATACCTTTTTCGATTTATGCGAAGCCTTGGATAAGGTAGAAGGTATAGAACGCCTTCGGATCTCCTCTATCGAGCCCAACCTGCTAAAAAACGAAACCATCGATTTTGTTGCACAATCTCGAACGTTTGTGCCTCATTTTCATATTCCATTGCAAAGTGGCAGTAACGATTTGCTAAAATTGATGCGCCGCAGATATCAAAGGGAAGTATATACCGAACGGGTAGGGCGCATTCGTAAAGTCATGCCCGATGCCTGTATTGGGGTGGATGTGATAGTTGGGTTTCCAGGGGAAACCGACGAGCATTTTCTGGAAACCTATCATTATTTGAATGATTTGGACATTTCTTATCTTCATGTGTTTACTTATTCTGAACGGGATAATACGGTTGCTGCTGAAATGGATGAGGTAGTTCCACTAAAGGTTCGGGCCAAAAGAAGTAAGATGCTGCGCGGACTTTCAGCTAAAAAGAGAAGGGCATTTTACGAAAGTCAGTTAGGAACCCAGAGAACCGTTCTCTTTGAAGGGGAAAACAAGGAGGGGTATATCCATGGTTTTACGGAAAATTATGTAAAAGTAAAAGCTCCTTGGAATCCCTACTTAGTGAACACATTACACAAAGTCCGACTCACCCATATCGATGAGGATGGGTTGGTACGTTTGGAATTTCAAGAAGCTCCGGTAGTATTGTAGCAATCAAATATTGATGCCCACTGGCAGCAAACTTTTGTACATTCTACGGTTTTTTCGAAGAAATCCAGCTATTTCAGGACTGGTGGGCACCAAACTGATGCCACGCTTTTTCACTTCCTCAAATACAGCTTTAATAAAAATATCCCGAAAACCTTGCTCTTCCATGTCTTCTGGCATGTCATACTTGGTCAGGAAAATTTTCCGTTCTTGCAATGCATATTCAATTCTGGCCATGTTGTCGCCAACTTCCAGTTCGAACTGTCGCAAGAATTCGTTGTCTGTAATCTCTACTTCATCCTTCATGGGGGATTGGATTTATTAATTCATTGGTACTTCGATCAATAACAATCGGGTATTTTTCACCACTTGCATAGGAACCAATTCGGTATCCCAAATGCCAATGGCATCCCGTGTGTTTAGGGTCTCTCCATCTACGGTTAGCGAGCCTTCAATGACCATGATATAGACTCCATGACCACCTTGCTTAAGGGAATAGCTCACCTCTTTATCTTCCGTAAATTCACCAAGATTAAAGTAGGCCTGTTGGTGAACCCAAAGCTCATCGTCTTTGGCTTCAGAACGTGGTTTAACCACGGTACTGATTTGGTTAGGGCTGATTAAATTGGCAATCTTCTTTTGGTCGTAACGAGGTGGAACGTTTTGGGTTTCCGGAAATACCCAAATCTGAAAAAGTTTTACGGGTTCTCTCGGACTTGCGTTCACTTCACTGTGTTCTACACCACTTCCAGCGCTCATTACTTGAATTTCACCGGAAGTGATAACACCTTCATTCCCCATGGAATCCTTGTGTCTAAGAGATCCTGATTGTGGAATGGTTACGATTTCCATGTTTTGATGGGGGTGCTTTCCGAATCCCATCGCAGGTGCTACGGTGTCGTCATTCAAAACGCGAAGCAAGCCAAATTGAATGCGATTGGGGTCGAAATAATTGGCAAAGCTGAAGGAATAATTGGCCTTCAACCATCCGTAATCAGCGCTGCCCCTGGTTGTAGCTGGATGTAATATCTTTTTCATAGCTTTCAAATACAATCAATGGATAACACTATCTTTACAGAGTAAAGTTACAAATTTTATACCTTTCCCTACCTAAAAACTCTGTTAAAGCAAAAGGCAGGATGTCTAAGATTCACGTGTACTTCATGCCTGGAATGGCAGCTGGAAAAGAGATATTCAAGAATATTCGTCTGCCCGAAGATCACTTCGAAATTCATCTCTTGGAATGGCTTATTCCCGAAAAAAACGAATCTTTAACACAGTACGCCCAACGCTTAGCCGCTGAGGTCACGGCTCCGGAACCTGTTTTGGTGGGAGTTTCTTTCGGAGGTGTTATCGTGCAAGAAATGGCCGCTTATTTAAAAGTAAAGAAGCTGATCATCATCAGTAGTGTGAAAAGTTGCCAAGAGTTTCCCCGCAGGATGAAATTTGCCAGGAGCACCAAGGCGTACCGATTATTGCCCACTCAGTTGGCTTCCAGTGTGGAAGATTTTACCATTTATGCAATAGGACCAAAGAGTAAGAAACGACTTCGATTGTACAATGAATACATTTCGGTTCGTGATAAAGTTTATCTGGATTGGGCAATCTATCAAATGGTGCACTGGGAAAGAAAGGAGGCAGATCCTAAAGTGGTACATATTCATGGTGATCAGGATATGGTATTTCCCATTCGATATATCGAAGGGGCCATTATTGTTGAAGGAGGCACCCATGTAATGATTTTGAACAAAGCGAGTAAAATTTCGACGCTTTTGCAAAATATTATAATGAACGACTGAAGGGACGGCTTCGAATTAATTATCTTTAGAAAAAATCCTTCCTATGAATATTTTATCGAAAATCGGATTGGTTACAGTGCTGTTGACCATAGGTTGGTTAACTACCGATGCTACCCAAGAAACCACACAAATCAAGGCAAACAAATCGGATGACCTTGAAGAAAAATTAGTGAACGATTACAACGTCTATGCGCTGGAACTCCCTGCAGAGATGGATTTTGCCGGCGAGAGGGTTCCCTTGGAGGATCCGGACATCCGTGAACGTATGGATCGTGAATTGTTGGTCAATACCTATTGGCAGTCGAACGCACTGCTTCTTTTCAAAAAGGCCAATAAATATTTTCCAATTATCGAACCGTTGTTGAAAGAAAATAATTTGCCCGATGATTTCAAGTATCTGGCCATTGCTGAAAGCGGTTTGGAAAATGTAAAGTCCCCAGCCGGGGCGGCGGGATTTTGGCAATTCCTTAAAACGACGGGTAAGGAGTACGGACTCGAAATTAACGACTATGTTGATGAACGGTATAATTTAGAATTAGCTACTAAGGTAGCTGCCGATTATCTAAAGGATTCGCAAGAACGGTTTGGGTCCTGGACCCTTGCAGCCGCCGCTTATAACGCGGGAAATGGAGGAGTAAATAAACAATTGAATCGACAAGATGTAGACGGTTATTACGATTTGTTGTTAAATGGTGAAACGTCTCGATATGTCTTCAGAATCTTGGCGCTCAAGGAAATTTTGAACCATCCCAAAAAGTATGGTTTCAATTTTAGGGAAAAGGATTTATATACGGCCGTTCCCACCTACAAAGTGAAAGTGGATACGGCGGTAACCGACTTCGTAGCATTCGCCAAAAAGTTTGAAATCAATTATAAAATCCTGAAAATCCATAATCCTTGGCTGCGGGATACCTATCTTAAAAATGCTACTGGGAAAGCGTATTATATCGAAATTCCCGAGAAAGGCTATTATAAAAACATATGAAACCCATGAGCGTACAAATTATGCTCACCCTTGTGCTAATAGGGGTGCTAGCGGGTATTTTTAGTGGTTTTATGGGCGTTGGTGGGGGAGTAGTGATGATTCCTTTAATGATTTTACTTTTGGGGTATGACCAACATGAAGCTCAAGGGACGAGTTTAGCAGTTTTAGCCGTACCCGTCACCTTCATTGCAGCCTATACCTATCATAAAGCGGGCCATGTTATCGATTGGAAATATGCACTCATCATGGCTGTTTGTTTCGTTGTAGGAGGGTGGTTGGGGTCGAAATTGGCAGTACGGTTGGACCAGGCTTTATTGAAGAAAATTTTTGCCTTCGTGTTAGTTATTGCCGCTGTAAAACTCTTCTTTTCGAAGTAGCTATTCGTCTGAAGCTATGCCTTTTAAAAGAGATACCCCACTGATATAGGTTTGGTAGTGGCTATTATAGGAGCTTGAATATGCCTCCCCATATCTATGGAAAAAGGTGCGGCGTACATCCAAAATAGTTTTGTCCTTATCGATTAAAAAGGTGGTCGGAAAGCCCAGACTATGCTTCATGCATCGAATGACGAAATCATTCCGGTTTTCTTTTTCATCTACGTAAAGGACAGTGATATTTCGACTTAATTCACGGCGTAATTCCCGTATCTTTTGTTTCGATCCCCAGAATAGGATAACAAAATCGATTTCTTCATGATTGGCGTCAACAATGTCGTTAAGAGCTGGCAATTCACCAACTCCAGGGACACACCATGTGGCATATGTTATCAGGTAAATAGGTTTCTCGAAGTCATGCAGTTCGATTTTCTTCCTTGGAAACCTTCGGACTTTAAAATTATCCAGTTTGCTACCGATCACGACATTATCCACCAATGAATCGAAAAGAAATTGGGCGCGTTCCTCATCCTTCCGGACAATTGCCTTTCGGGCATTAACCCTATACTTACGAATGTTTTTTCCAATGGCATCAGAAAAATAGGTACTAGGCTCTTCCAGTTGAGAAAAGAGGGGTAAGTAGGCAAGACAAAAAAGTAGGGTAAGTATGATTTTACCCATAGGCGATGATTTGGTTAGCTTGGCATTGGGACAATTAACACCAATTTGAAGGAAAAGGTACTAAAAAAAAGAAACCTAAGCGACTATCGCTTAGGTTTTTATTATCGGTATCTTCCGCCGCGACCTCCACGCCCAAACTGTTGACGCGGAATTCCCGCTTTTTTCATTTGTTGTTTCATCAACTGGATTTGATCGGTAAGCATATTGTGTTTATCCAGCTTTTTGGCTTCGGCGAGTAAAAGCTCTGCTTCTCTTTTACGATTTTTGGTCATCGCAATCCCCGCCAAATTTAACTTCACCATGGCCATGTCGGCACTCATGCTCAATCCCAGTTTCTCGGCTTTTCTGAAGTACTTTTCAGCCTCATTCATATTGGTTTGGGAAACCATAAGTCCGTTTAAATAATTATAGTACCCCTGTTGCTTTTTCACGAGGGCGCCTTCAGGGTTTTTTATTCTATCCAACCATTTCTTAGCGCCGGGAAAATCCTGTTTTCTCAGTCGCAAAAAAGCTAGAAGAATCATTTCATTTTTGTAATATAGAAAAACAAACACTCCTGCCAGAAGAAGGTACATGATTCCATTACCAATATTGCCCTCCACAAACTGCCAGATAGCAACTCCAAAAATACCAACGGCTAGTATTAGTTTAAAAATTTTATTGAACATGGTTTATAATCTTTTAAAAGTGATTTTCGACACCATAGTGGTTGGAAAGTTCATCCCTTGTAATTTCGTGGCACCCTTGGTCACCTGGTCAATAGTTACTTCTTTAATGAAACCATTGTCTTTTTCAATAATGGCTATGGTTTCTTGGTTGCCTACAAGGGTTACCTGTACTCCGGAATCACTATCGACTTCATCCAGGGTTACATCGGCAGTTGCATTCAATACGAACTCGTCACCCCCGTATTCCTTTAAGGTCCAAACATTTTCAGCTTCCAAGGCACCAGTATAACTATTCTTCCAAGAATCTCCCACGGAAACCTCGTTATTCGGATAAAGATAGAAGAGCTGCTCCATGCTTTCTGCCAATCCTTCATCCCCAAAATCTTTTTCCACTTGCTTTTTAACCATATTTCTTGCGAATTCTTCCTCAATTCCCACTTCATCCAACATGGCATCGATCATTGCCTCTGTCCCCTTGATGGAGATGACCTTACCCGTCTTATGCAAATTGACAGTAATTGGTTGGTTCAACATGGCAGAAAAGATTTGGTGCATCAGTAGCGCATCTTCATCCATTCCTTCCGTACTTTTTTCTGTGTCAACATCAAGAAAAACGCCATAGGTGTTCGATTCCGACCTAAATTGCATCATATCGAATACTGTTGTAAGTACAAAACGATCGGTGAATACACTGTCTACGGTAAAACTGTATTTTGCCGTTATTGTATTCTTATTCTTGTTGATAGTACCTTCAATATCCTGATCCATATTTTGGATGGCTTCCTGTTCTACATGGAAGGTATCTCCTTTTTTGAATTTATATTGTAGGGTATGCTGCGCAAAAAGTGCAGTACTTCCGCACAATAAGGCACAAATTGTAAGAATTCTTAACATATAGTAATTTTAGGCCCCAAAGGTATGAAATACCATCTATTTGCTGGATACGAATTTGTGTGGATTCACAAGAAAAATATTTTGATAATTAGGTTTGTCTAACAAAAAAATGATTGTATATTTGCACCCGACTTTAAGAAACCACCTCCCTAGAGGAGTGAATCAGAAGATTTTTAACCTAAGTTACCATGAAAAGAACATTTCAGCCATCAAAGAGAAAAAGAAGAAACAAGCACGGTTTTAGAGAGCGTATGGCTACTGCTAACGGTAGAAAAGTATTGGCTGCCCGTAGAGCAAAGGGAAGAAAAAAACTTACTGTATCTTCTGAGCCCCGACACAAAAAATAATGTGGATAAATCATAAATAAAAAGGTGTTGTTTTTTAACAGCACCTTTTTTTTGTACCCTTGTGAATCGTACCTTTAAAAGCTAAAAATTCAGCGAGAAAATGCCAAAAAACAAAGACCTAAAATCTATCTTAATCATCGGTTCCGGTCCCATCATCATCGGACAAGCTTGTGAGTTTGACTATTCAGGTTCTCAAGCACTTCGTTCGTTACGGGAAGACGGAATCGAAACCGTTCTCATCAATTCCAATCCAGCTACCATTATGACCGACCCTTCCATGGCCGATCATGTGTATCTGCTCCCACTTACCACCAAATCGATTTTGAAAGTATTGCGGGAACATCCTGAAATTGACGCGGTGCTTCCAACCATGGGAGGGCAAACAGCCTTAAACCTGTGTATTGAAGCCGATGAGAAAGGAATCTGGAAGGATTTTGGGATAAAACTTATCGGGGTTGATATTAGTGCCATCAACATTACAGAAGACCGCGAACAGTTTCGTGAGTTGATGGGCAGAATTGGCGTGCCAATGGCCCCACAGGCAACGGCAAACTCTTATCTTAAAGGAAAGGAAATCGCTCAGGAATTTGGCTTTCCATTGGTTATTAGAGCCTCTTACACCTTGGGGGGTGCAGGAGCCTCCATTGTTTACCGTCCCGAAGATTTTGATGAGCTATTGAAACGCGGATTGGAAATCTCTCCAATACACGAGGTCATGATCGACAAGGCGATGATGGGATGGAAGGAATATGAGCTAGAATTGTTGCGTGATAAAAACGATAATGTGGTCATTATCTGTACCATCGAAAACATGGATCCCATGGGAATCCATACCGGTGACTCCATTACTGTGGCACCAGCAATGACCCTAAGTGACCGTACCTTCCAAAGAATGCGGGACATGGCCATCAAGATGATGCGCAGCATTGGGGATTTTGCAGGAGGATGTAACGTACAATTTGCAGTTAGTCCAGATGAAAAAGAAGATATCATTGCCATCGAAATCAACCCAAGGGTTTCTCGTTCTTCGGCTTTAGCATCAAAAGCGACGGGATATCCGATCGCAAAGATTGCCTCTAAATTGGCCATAGGGTACACTTTGGATGAATTGGACAACCAGATTACCAAATCTACTTCGGCTTTATTTGAGCCTACCTTAGATTATGTTATCGTAAAGATTCCACGCTGGAATTTTGACAAGTTTGAAGGTTCCGACAGAACCTTGGGGCTTCAGATGAAAGCCGTAGGGGAAGTAATGGGAATCGGTCGTTCCTTCCAAGAAGCCCTTCACAAAGCTACCCAATCTTTGGAGATTAAGAGAAACGGGTTGGGAGCCGATGGGAAAAGCTATACCAATTACGAGCAAATCATCGATAAATTGGCCAACCCTAGTTGGGACCGCGTATTCGTTATTTATGATGCCATTCAGTTGGGAATTCCTTTGAGCCGCATCCATGAGATTACAAAAATAGATATGTGGTTCTTGCGCCAGTACGAGGAACTCTATCTGTTGGAGAAAGAAATATCGAAATATACCCTCGATACCCTACCCAGGGAGCTTCTGCTTGAAGCCAAACAAAAAGGATATGGTGACCGTCAGATAGCCCATATGCTCAAGTGCCTGGAGAGTGAGGTTTACAAGAAGCGGGAAGACATGAACATCCAAAGGGTCTATAAATTGGTAGATACCTGCGCCGCCGAATTCCGTGCCGAAACACCTTATTACTATTCCACTTTTGAAAACGAGATGGAAACCGCTGACGGTACGATTAAATCTGAAAACGACAGTGTAGTTACCGATAAAAAGAAAATTGTGGTTCTGGGTTCAGGACCCAACCGCATCGGGCAGGGAATCGAATTTGACTATTGCTGTGTACATGGAGTTTTGGCTGCAGCCGAGTGCGGTTACGAAACCATTATGATCAACTGTAACCCAGAGACGGTATCCACAGATTTCGATGTGGCACATAAGTTATATTTCGAGCCTGTATTCTGGGAACATATCTATGATATTATCCGTCATGAGAAACCCGAGGGCGTAATCGTTCAGTTGGGGGGTCAAACCGCATTGAAATTGGCCGAAAAATTAGATCGTTACGGTATCAAGATTATGGGAACTAGCTATCATTCCTTGGATTTGGCCGAGGATCGCGGAAGCTTTTCCAATCTTTTAAAAGAAAACAATATTCCGTATCCTGAATTTGGAACCGCAGAAACTACGGAAGAGGCCTTGGCTTTGGCCGATCAACTGGATTTCCCACTTTTGATCCGTCCTTCCTATGTATTAGGAGGTCAGGGGATGAAAATTGTTATTAATAAACGCGAACTGGAAGAGCACGTGGTAGATTTGCTGCGAAAAATCCCAAACAATAAACTGTTGCTCGACCACTATTTGGATGGGGCTATTGAAGCGGAGGCGGATGCCATCTGCGACGGGGAGGATGTTTATATCATCGGAATCATGGAACATATTGAACCCTGTGGAGTTCACTCAGGAGATTCCAATGCCACCTTACCACCGTTCAATCTAGGGGATTTGATCATCCAACAGATTAAGGATCATACACGAAAAATTGCCTTGGCATTGAATACAGTGGGATTGATAAACATTCAGTTCGCTATTAAAGATGATAATGTATATATCATTGAAGCTAACCCAAGAGCTTCGCGAACAGTTCCATTCATCGCTAAAGCGTATGGGGAACCCTATGTGAATTATGCAACCAAGATCATGTTGGGAGATAAGAAATTATCCGATTTCGAATTCAATCCACATTTGGAAGGTTATGCGATCAAACAGCCAGTCTTTAGTTTCAATAAATTCCCGAACGTTGATAAAAAACTGGGACCAGAGATGAAGAGTACTGGAGAAAGTATTCTTTTTATCGATAGCTTGAAGGACGATGAGTTCTACGAAATTTACTCACGCCGACGAATGTATCTGAACAAATAGAAAAGGAAATCCTCAAATTTTGAGGATTTCTTTTTTGAACTGAGGTAGGGTAATAGTGGTTTGACTTGTTTTACTATTGAATTTAGTCATCAACCAACTAAACCAACATGCCGAAAAGAACATTGTTTTTGCTAGGCTTCAGTGCTTTCGCATTTGCCTGTACCAGTCATACCTACGACGATATCACGGAGGTCGATAACAATCCGGCGCCAGAGCTGGTGACCTACCAGCAGGTGAAACCCATCATCGATAATGCATGTCTTAACTGCCATTCCAATCCGCCTCAAAATGCTGCCCCCATGCCACTGGTGGGTTATGAAAATGTTCGGGAGGCGATTCTCAATAGAAATTTAATAAACCGCATTAGTGTCCCTCAAGGAGACGGTACGCTGATGCCCCCCGGCGGTCCGAGATTACCTCAAGCATCAATCGATTTAATAGCGGAATGGGTAAATGATGGCCTACTGGAAGAATAAGATATGAAGGCACTGCAATATATCGTCCTAGTTTGTTTGCTCACCATAACTGGAGTGTGGTCGCAAGAGAAATACGCTACCAAAACAGGTACTATCAGTTTTGAAGCCTCTGTGCCCTCATTTGAGCCTGTAGCTGCTAAGCATGAAAATGTAAGTGCCCTACTAAATACTAATACCGGTGAATTTGCCGCTTTGGCGTTGGTCAATGGATTTCGATTTGAAATTGCATTGATGGAAGAGCATTTCAATGAAAATTATATGGAATCCTCACAATTCCCCAAGGCCCTCTTTAAAGGGGTTATAAATGGCTTCGATTTGAATTCGATCTCCACTCAGCCCCAAGAGTTGGAGATCGAAGGGAGCCTTGTCGTTCATGGAGTTACAAAGCCGTTTACTACCAAAGTTATAGTGAATAGGCTTTCTGGCAAGATGATTCATCTGGAGACAACATTTACTTTAAATCCAAGGGATTTTAATATTGACATCCCCAAAATCGTACAAAATAAAATAGCCGAAGAAGTAAATGTTCATGCTTCCTTCGATCTTAAAATTTGAAAATGGGAAAGAAAAATACACTGTTCCTTGTAGTTTGTGTTCTTGTAGCGGGTACTTATTTTGGATATAGGTACCTCTACAAGGACCATCGCGACATTCAAGCCGAAGCCGCAAGCTTAGAGGTGTCGGCGAATGAATTGGTGGAACTTTTTCAATCCAACGCCACTCCCACAATATTAAACAAAACGGTCATCGTCCATGGTACCATTTCAGAAATGGATACCCATTCCATTACCCTTGATGATAGTGTTCATTGTGTACTATTGGAAGCCAATACATCTGCTAAGGTAGGGGCATCTATTAGAATCAAGGGAAGATGTATCGGTTATGATGATCTTTTCGAACTCGTCAAATTAGACCAATGCCAACCAATTGCTATACCATGAAACATTTTTTACTTCTCTTTTGCTTGTTAAGCCCCATATTTTCTTTTCCCCAGGAGGATCTTCTCAATGAATTGGAAAGTGAGGTCGAGGTGGAAAACTATGCCATTGCGGCATTTAAAGGGTTAAAGGTGGTAAACCTGGAGTCCACCAAATTGGCTGGTAAAGGTGATTTGTACTTTGTGGTTTCCCATCGCTTTGGAACGGTAAAGTACGGATTTGAAGATTTCTTTGGACTGGATAATGCGGTGACACAATTAAAGTTGATTTATGGAATTTCGGATGGGATAAATGTTGGAATTGCTCGAAGTTCCTTCTTAAAAAAGTATGGGCTCCATGCCAAATACCGACTGCTGCGTCAGGAGGAAGGAAAATTTCCTGTGACAATCGTGGGCTATAATCTGATAACCATCAATACGGGATTAGATGAGGATGTCTATACTAACTTGGATTTTAACGATCGTTTGGTATATACCACCCAGGCATTAATTTCCCGAAAAGTTTCCGATAATCTATCGCTACTACTGGCCCCTACATTTATACATGAGAATTTGGCTACCCGCAGTACTGTATTGCAATCCGATGGAACTACTGAATTTTATGACGAAGACAACAACCAATTCGCATTGGGAATTGGGGGGCGATACAAGTTGACGCAACGGTGGAGCCTCAATATGGATTATGGTTGGCACCTGAATAGAAACTCTAATTCCATATATAAAAATCCTTTGTCCATTGGTGTAGACCTTGAAACAGGGGGGCACGTATTTCAGTTGCACTTTACCAATGCCCAAGCAATGTTTGAAGAAGGGTATTTCGTTCAAGGGCAAGGTGATTGGGGTGATGGTGATTTCTTTTTCGGATTTAATTTAAGTCGAGTGTTTTAATGATCAATAAATCAATAACTTACAATTAATTATTAACTCTAAATTTTGAAACAATGAAAAATGTTACTCTTTTTTTGGCAGCACTGTTAACAACAGGCTTTTTGGCTGCACAAACTACCTATAACCTTGATTGGGCGGTAGGGATCAATGGAGAAGATGCTTCGGTTACGATTGAAGTGGGCGACTCTGTAGAATGGACTTGGACGGATAATCTACCCCACACCGTAACAAGTATGGCGGGTGCTACGGAAACTTTTGATAGTGGTACCATTACAGGAAATGGAGAAACCTACACCTATACTTTTATGCAAGAGGGTGTGAATCCTTATGATTGTGTGATTCACCCGGCTACTATGTTTGGAACGATCACAGTAGAAGCAGCACTATCAATAGAAGATAAATTCGCCATTAATGTGAATTATTATCCGAACCCGGTTGTGGATCAATTAACCGTAACTTCACTTTTCCCAATGGATGGGTACCAAGTATTCGACATCCTTGGAAAGCAAGTACAACAAGGTCAAATGAGTGCTAATGTGGCCACTATTGATTTCTCTCAATTGAAGTCGGGTGTGTACTTTGTAAAGGTGCAATCTGGTGAGCTTCAGAAGACTGTCAAAGTGATGAAGCGATAAAAAATTTATAAAAAACAACCCGAATCCGGGTTGTTTTTTTATATTTATATTCTTAAAAGCCCCCAAATGCTTAGATATCTTATTGTACTATTTTCGTTTTTAGGACTCAGTTCCTATTCCCAAAGTTTCTATAGTGGTTTCGAGGACGGCAGTTCAGAAGGCTGGGAAAAATCCTACAAATCGGCCGGTATTACTGTGATTTCGGAAGAAACCTATAACTTTTTATCCATTCACTTTGACGGTGAAGAGGAAATGGCCATTGTGAATCAGAACAGTGATCACTGGACCGGAAATTATATTATTAGTAGTGATGAAGGCGACGTTCTCAGAACAGTCGATGATGTGTTACTAAGAAACACAAATTCATTCGATTTACACATTCGTTACGGTTTTAAAGGTGCGAATGGATTGACCGTAGTTACCTCTAATCCGATCATCATTAAAGCTAATTCTGGCTGGGAAGCCTATTACAACTACTACGGAATATATTTCAATGAAATGATTTTGGATAACCTCACCATTACGTCTGGTTTGGATGCTGTCTCAACAGAAGACGCCATGGATGCGGTTCATGAACTTTTCGAAGATGTTGTGGAGTTTAAGATTTTCCACAACCCTGAAGTTTCCTATGATGCTCAGAAAATAAATGGAAACATTGAAATGGAGTCTATCGTTTCCTTTGGAGAAATTTCTCGTCCGAAAGTAGATGTACCTACTTTAACCATTGTACCCAACCCATTTGTTGATAGGGTCGAATTGACTTCCGACAGAGAAATAGATCACATTGTTGTCTATAATGCCCAGGGAGCAGTTATCTTGAATCTATCCGCAAATGCATCCCAAAAGGAAGTTGTGGTTGGATCCTTACCGAGTGGGGTTTATTTGTTCGAGGTGCATTTTGCCGACGGAAGTCTTCTGTCTAAACAGGTGCTGCGTCAGTAATCAATCTTCGTCTTCGGCGCGTTTTAATAACTTCTCATCGATTTGCTTGTTCGCTTTTGCACCTAGTTTCTTAAGCTTTTCAACCCTATTGATGAGATTACCACGGCCAGTTAACTTGACCATTGCACTTTCATAGGTTCCTTGAACGGTTCCAAGTTGTTTACCCACCCGAACCAAGTCTTCCATTAGATTGGTAAAGCTGTCGTACAATTTTCCCGCTTCTGTAGCAATTTCAATGGCATTTTGTTGCTGCTTTTCATTGGTCCACATACTGTCGATGGTCCGTAAGGTAGCCAATAGGGTGGTGGGGGTCACGATTACAATATTTTTTTCGAAAGCCCAGGTATAGAGATTGCTGTCCTGGTTCACGGCAACGGCAAAGGCTGGCTCAATGGGAACGAACAAGAGTACAAAATCGGGACTTTCTATTTTATAGATGTCTTGATAGTTTTTACTGCTCAGTTGTTCCACATGCTTTTTCAAGGAAGCGATATGTTCTTTCAGGTGGGAATTCTTAAGATTTTCATCTTCTTCATTTACAAATCGGTCATAGGCCACTAAAGACACCTTAGAATCGATGATCATCTTTTTGTTTTCTGGAAGATGCAAGACCACATCGGGCATAATGCGCCTACCATCTTCAGTAGTAAAGCTCTGTTGTACAAAATATTCTCTGTCTTTCTCTAGGCCACTTTTTTCCAACACCCGTTCCAACACCAATTCTCCCCAATTCCCCTGGGTTTTGGTATCTCCTTTCAGCGCTTTGGTTAGATTGGTAGCTTCTTTACTCATCTGTTCATTTAGCTCTTTCAATCCGATGATTTGTTGGCGTAGCATGGCATGGCGGTCGATACTTTCTTTATGGGTATCTTCCACGCGCCTTTCAAATTTTTCAATCTTTTCCTGAAGGGGTTTTAGAAGGATATCTAAGTTCTCCTTGTTTTGTTTTGTGAATTTTTCTGATTTACTCTCCAGAATTTTATTGGCAAGATTCTCAAACTCCTTGGTGAACTTTTCCTGAAGTTTTTCCAATTCTTGCTGCTGCTCGTTTAATTTGCTCTCGAGATTTTCATTTTGGGCGTTTCTCTTGATTAATTCAGCATTCAAAAAATCCTTTTCCTTCCGAATTTCTTCCCTTTCATTAACCAATAGTCCCAAGCGCTCATTCAATTTTTCCTCCTGTTCCTTTCCAAGTTCGATGCGTTCCTGTAATGAAGCTGCTTCTGACTTATGTTTTAAATTGGCTATTAGATTTCCAACGTAAGCTCCTGCCAATGCAGACAGGGCACCAATCAGAAAAATGATAAAGGGCTCACTCATGAATCTCGTTTTTCGTAAAGTTAATTAATCCTTGATAGTAAAGCGTCCTGTTTTTTCATCAAATTCAACAGTATCCTTGGGAAAAAGATCACCAAATCGATGCGCTTCGATTAAACTACATGGATCTCCAAAGAAGGGTCCTTTTTCTGTTAACACCAACATGGCATCACTCAACTGTATGGCCAAATCGATTTCATGGGTAGAGAAAACAATGGTTTTCCCTGTTTGTTTGCTCAAGTTCTTAAGTAGTTTTAAAACAGAGGCACGATGGTAAATATCGAGATGTGTGGTAGGTTCGTCCAGTAAAATGAGCGGAGTGTCTTGCGCTAAAGCCCGGGCTATTGCCACCCGCTGCATTTGTCCGTCACTCAATTCGAAGCATTTTCTACCGACCAATGTATCGGTTCTTGTCAAGGTCAGGGCTTCTTCTATAAGCTTTTTGTCTTCATCTGTTAAATTCCCCAACCAATTGGTATGGGGTTGCCTTCCCAATGAAACAAATTCCAAGACGCTTAAATTTTTCGAACTAGGGGCTTCCGTTAGGACAACACTTATTACAGTTGCTAATTCCACGGGGTGAAAAGTGGTATGTTTTTTTCCATTGATAAGAACGGAGCCATTCAAAAGGGGCTGCATCCCAGAAAGTGTTCGAAGAAGTGTGGATTTACCAATTCCATTGGCTCCAACTATACCCGTCAGTGTTCCTTCATAACATTGAAACGAAATCCCCTCCACCAAGACGCGGTTACTCTTTTTCTCTCTATATCCAATTGAGAGCTTTTGCGCTTCCAATATGGGATGGTTCTGGGTGGGTGTCATTAGAACAACAATTTTTTCTTTCGTATCAAAAGCCAAATAACGACAGGTGCTCCCACTAATGAAGTTATGGCATTTATGGGCAAGGTATATTCACTAAAAGGCACCTGTGCCACTATATCGCAAACTAACATTATTACGGCTCCCATCAAAATGACTGCTGGTAATAAGATGCGATGATTGGAACTATGTATAATTTGGCGAGCCATATGAGGGACTGCCAACCCGATAAAAGCGATCGGACCTGCAAATGCAGTGATCCCTCCCGCCAATAAACTGGTTGCCAATATCAAATTTAGGGTGGTACGCTTCATGCGAACCCCCATACTCTTCGCATAATTTTCTCCCAACAAAAGCGCGTTTAATGATTTTACCGAGAACAAAGCGAGCACCAAGCCTCCCAAGACGCAAAGTGTTAATATAAATACGCCTTCCCAAGCCTGATTGCCCAGACTCCCAAAAGACCAGAACACATACTGTTGGAGTTTTTCGGCATTGCTGAAATAGGATAATACGGCAACAACTGCCGAGGTCACGCTACCAAACATCAATCCGATTATCAAAATGGCCATGGTATCTTTTACGCGAAGGGTTACCGAGAGCACTGCCAAAAGAACGATAAAACTTCCTAGAGCGGACGCTATTACCAAACTCCACTCACTAACCAACAGGGTACTGAAATATCCCCCAAAAGCTCCTGCTCCTAATATTAAAATGGCTACTCCCAGACTCGCGCCACTGCTAAGGCCAAGTACAAAGGGTCCCGCCAACGGGTTTCGGAAGAGGGTTTGCATAATCAATCCGGCCACACCCAATCCACTCCCTACCAATATCGCTGTCAGTGCTTTTGGGAATCGATAGTTGAGGATGATAAAATCCCAAGAGGATTTGCTACTGCCAGACCCCAAGATACTTTTAATGATTTCATTTAATGGTATCCCAACAGAACCCAAACTAATATTGGCAAAAAATGCAATTACCAAAAGAAGGACAAGTCCGATTAATGTAGCCCTATATTTTTTGGTACTTTCCATTATTCCAGCGGGGAGAAAAAAAATAATTCGTAGGAGGGTAGGAGTTCGGGGTGTAGGATTTTAATCATGTCCTTAAGAACTAAGTCGGGCCGATTAGGTGCTAATTCATAGTAAATCACACCTCCCGTAGCTCCTTTATTTAGCGTAAAGGTAAATATGTTTCTATTCTTAAAAGCATCGAATTCGCCATATACGGCATTTGCCTCAAGCATTTGATCGTAATGTGTGAACTGACTGGGGCCTATCCAAAATTCCGCATCTTGTGCTTTTTCCAGCACACTTTCGAGGTTGAGCGCCAAACTTCCTGTTCCTTCACGGTCCCCCCATAAATAAAGGCCATGGGCATCTTCTATGAACTGAGCCGCCCAACTGTCCCCTTGTGGTAAATACCAAACATCCTTATACATGGCACCACTTAATACAGTAGGCTGTGCATCCGATTGGGAGGCTAAAGCTTTAGCATTTAAATATTCCTTTTCAATAGATTCGAATTCTTTGTTTGCCATTTCCTCTTGTCCAAAAAGTACCCCAAAAAACTTAATCCATTCGGCTTTTCCCAAAGGATGAGTTTCGGTCCAGTCTGCATTATAAATCACAGGAATTCCCGCTCTTTCGATTGTGGAGACGGCTGTATTCTGACCTTCAACAGCAAATGTCACTACCACATCTGGCTGGTTTTCGATTAGTATTTCGGTATTTAGATCTTCATTCTTGCCAAGCTCTTTAATTTTTCCTGCAGCGACGAGTCTACGTGTTTTTTCTGAAGAAATGTAATCCAAATTCGGGAAGCCAATCAAATGGTCTTCCACCCCCAACATTTCCAAAGAGGGGATGTGAGTTGTGGAGGTGACAACGATACTTTTAACAGGAATGGATAGTACTGCGTCATAACCTTCCTTATCAATATCACGAATCTCCTGCTCCAGAAGTAAGTATTTAAAAGATCGATCGCTGCCTGGCCATGGTTTATTTACAATGATTTCTGTGAATCCTTCCGATTTTTGGATAGTAAATCCTTTCGCATATTGGATGTTGCTGGAGATTGTAGCATCGGCTGGTAAAATTACTTCCGTGGAGGAATTTTTACACCCAAACAGCAGGAATACAATAAATAGGGAGGAAAGTCTCTTAAGCATGTCCAAAAATAATGGAAATTAAGGGGTTGAACCAAAGGATAAATCTGTATTTTCGTCCCGAAATTTGGTTTTGCCCACTTTCTTGTAGGCAATTAAAGGGAATTCGGTGTAAATCCGAAGCTGTTCCCGCAACTGTAAGCCGTTCGATTCGTCGAATAGCATTCGCTTCAACCACTGTCTGTTAGGACGGGAAGGAGGATGCGCTAGGCAAGCCAGGAGACCTGCCAAACTTCGAAAAATTGTCAAACTTTCGGGACAAAGGTTTGAGAAATACAGGTAGTCTGGCTGCATTTATTTCTTACACACTCTTTTTCCGTTTTAAATTTTTAAAATGAAAAAGTATTTCTGTTTGCTATTGGGCGTGATGGGGGCCCAATGTGCTGTTTGGGCACAAGAAACCGCTTCCCTTCAACAAACCCAATATTTGGATTCCGTTTATATCGATGCGAAGATTCCTTTGGATCGAAAACAAAGTGGAAAAACCGTAACTGTAATCACCAAGGAACAATTATCCCAAAACCAAGGTGTCTCCGTGGCACAGTTACTTAATCAAATTGCAGGTTTCGAAATCAATGGAGCTCAAAGCAATAACGGCCAGAATTTAGGATATTTTGTTCGTGGAGGTAGAAACCGCCAAGTTTTGGTGGTGGTGGATGGCGTTCCTTTAAATGATGCCTCCCAGATTTCCAATGATTATGACTTACGGTTGTTATCGACAGACAATGTGGAACGCATCGAAATATTGAAAGGGGCTTCCAGTGTTTTGTATGGAAGCGGCGCGGCCACGGCAGTGATTAGTATTACTACCCAAAAGGAGAAAAACAAACCCTTCCACATGAAAGCTACCAGTTTGGTCGGGACCGATCGTGCTACCGAAGAATCAAAGTATGCTGTAGCATCCCTGCAGAACAACTTTTCGGTTGGGGGTAGCTTGAAACACTTTTTTTACGACGCATCGGTAAGTCATCGATTCAGTGACGGCATGTCGGCGATAGCAGCGCCAGAGGGAGCGACTCCGTTTGAAGCGGATACTTTTAACGCCTTCAATAGCAGATTGAATTTTGGTGTAAAATTGAATGACCAAATTCAATTTAGTCAATTTATCACCTTTGATCGCATTAAAAATGGCTTCGATGATTTCAGTTATATAGATGCCGATTACACCAGCAGTTCAAAGCAATTTCGGACTGGTGGCAACTTTGAATGGTCGTATAGGAAGGGTGCGGTGCTTTTCAATGACAGTTACACCCTATTGGAGCGAGAGATTGCCTCCTCCTTTCCCGCAAAATATGATTCCAAAGTATATTCCTTCGATACCTATTGGCAACATCAGTGGACATCTTGGTTGCGGTCGGTAGTGGGTTTGAATGGAAATCTTAGCGAGATGAACTCTTCCACTATACCGTATGCCAAAACCGATTTTGTTCAAATTGTGGAGGAAGACACCGCTAATTTCAGTTATTATGATCCCTATCTGAATTTCGTTTTCAGTAGTGACTTAGGTCTGTCGTTGAATGCTGGAGCAAGATTGAATCTTCATAGTGTTTATGATTCTCACTGGGTGTTTCAAGTAAATCCATCCTACTATAGAAAATTAAATACTGTTGGCATAAAAGTTATGGCCAGCTATAGCACAGCCTACATCACGCCTTCTTTATTTCAGATTTTCGATCCAATCTATGGAAATGAAAACCTAGTTCCTGAAGAGAATACTTCCTTGGAAGGGGGTGTTGAAATTTCTCATGAGAAAGGCTTCCGAATGTCCTTCCTTTATTTTCAACGGGAGGAAAAACAATTTATTGACTTTATGCTTACTGATCCTGAACTTTATTTATACCAATACCAAAATGTGATCGAGGCGTTTGAAGTCAATGGGGTAGAAGTGGAATTCAGTATGCCACTTAGTACCAGGATGAATCTAAGAGGAAATTATACCTACACCAAAAGGGATGACCGTTTTTCATTGCGAATCCCAGAGCATAAGGCAAACGCATTTTTGGAGTATCAACTTTCAGAAAAAACCTATTTAGGATTGCAATTTCAGTATGTTTCGGAAAGGGAAGATGCCTTTTTCAATCCAACAACCTTTGAAAATGAGTCGGTAACATTGGCGTCTTATAACCAGATCCATTTTCAGGGGAGTACGCAACTGACTAAAAACCTGAAAGCAATTTTATCACTTCGTAATATTTTTGATACAGAATTTGAAGAATTGTACCGTTACCAAACTCGAGGACGTTCGATTCAGTTGGGACTACAAGTATCGTTGTAAATAATTGGCAAGAAACACCGGGGATGCCTCGGTGTTTTTTTATTGTGTTTTTAGCAATTTAATCCCATTGGAAGTACCAATTCTTCTGGCCCCTACCGCTATATAGGCCAGGGCGTCCTTCCCCGTTTTTATACCTCCTGATGCTTTTACCAATACTTGAGGTCCCACGGTTTCTGCCATTAATTCTACATCTCGAAGTGTAGCCCCACCGGGCCCAAATCCTGTGGAAGTTTTTACAAAATCGGCACCGGCCTTTGCGGCTATGGTACAGGCCAATTTTTTTTCTTCATCGCTAAGATAGCAGGTTTCGATAATGACTTTAAGAATGCGATTCCCCATCAGCTGTTTGATAGAAGAAATTTCTTCACGAACACTTTTGGTAAGACCCGCCTTCAAATAACCGATATTCATCACCATATCGATTTCATCAACGCCAGCTTCCAAACAGCTCTGTGCTTCGGCCAGCTTGGCTTCTGAGGAGGAAGCGCCTAGAGGGAATCCTATGGTTGCTGCAACATTGGTACGTTCATTCTGAAGTGTATCCACTGCGAGTTTCGCATAACAACTATTCACACAAACCGCATAAAATTGATTTTCCACGGCTTCCTTACAAAGTTGAAGGATGTCTTCTGGCGTAGCTGTCGGACTTAATTGGGTATGGTCGATGAACTGTCGTAATTCCATCAGGCATGATTGTTTATTAATCCAACCAATTCATGTTTGGGAAGTACACCGGATTGCCGCCATACCTGTGTTCCGTTTTTGAATAGGATCATGGTAGGAACCCCCATGATTTGAAAGTTCTGGGCAAGGGCTGGATTTCGATCGACGTCTATTTTTACAATCTTTACCTTCTCACCAACTGCTTCCTTGGTTTCTTTTAAAATGGGAGCCAACATCTTGCAGGGACCACACCAATCTGCAGAGAAATCTACCAATACCAATGGGTGGGATTGTATAAGTTGTTGAAAGCTATTTTTCATTGTTAAAACTTTAGCGGATTAAGATTGTAACGTTTTAAAACAGGTAATAGTCTTTCCAAAGGAATGGTAACAGAGTATTCCCCAGTATACGATGGACACACAATACAATCTTCAAAATAATAAGCTATGGAAGCATCGTCGACCACAAAATTGTTTTTGTATCGATCGAAGTCTTCGGGGGTAATTTCCCAACAATCATAATACAGATCCCCCTTTTGAATGTTCGTTGTGATAACCTCATTGAGAATTTCTCGTAATTCCTTTTCAGATCCCGTAATGAAAAAGTCTTCGTAGTTCATGAATACGCCTCGCTCTAGGTCGTAATTGAGACAATCGAAGGTATAGGCAGGATGCATCGCACCAGAGTAGTGATTTTCTTTATAAAATAAAACACTTAAAAGTTTTTCATTGACTTCGTAAACTTTGTAGTTTACCAAGCGCTTTTCTCGGGTTTGATGGTAGCGCAACGTATCACATAGCAACTCCTTATCCTCCAAAATTTGGGCCTCAACTTCCGCAATGTTTAGATACTTATTTTCGATGTAATGGTTGAAATTAAGGTGCTGAGCACTGTATTTTTCATTAAGGTACGGATAATTGAAATCTAGCACAAAAAAATCGGATTCCTTATAGTAATTTTTGTCTTGAATAAGGGGGCCCAGAACCTCTCTTTCATCGTCTTTGGTGAGAAGTTCTTGGTGTTTTAAAGGAATGCCTTCGTTTTGAAGGACATCTTTTTCATCTTCACGGACTTCCAAAGAATCGGTATTTAATTCGTAAGATGTCTCAGGGGTGGGCGCTTTGCTGTCTTGCTTGCAAGAAACCCCTGCAATGAGCAATAGTATGAAAAAAGCCGCGCGTATCATGTTCAATCCTCAAATAGCAACTGGATTTTTCCCAATAGGGTAAGTTCCTTTTTATTCTTCCCGGCAAACGCTCCGGCAATGGCGTGGGCCGTTCTTAAAATCTTTTCCTTTCGTTCCTTGGTGAATTGCGTAGGATGCTCTTTATAGAAATCTTTGAAGTCGTCGAAACATTCAATTGAATCGAGACTTTGATAATCTAGCCAATCGAAAACTATTTCCATCTGATATGCGGCATCTACCCCGAACTCATCCTTGACATCGTCCAAGCCTTTCCACTCTTGTTGCACCATTTTTTTTAGGCTTTGGTATTCTTTCTTACGTACCACTTTATCTGCAGCGGCAATGGCATAAAACAGTTCCCCTGTTTTTTGATAGAAGGACAAAGATGCTTTTTCAACGGCTGTCATGGCGTTCCATTTTTAAGTATGTTAAAATTACATTTAGAATCCTACTATCACTATGACAAATATCAGTTGCAAAAGTTATCCTAAAAATCCTATTTTTGAATAATGGATTTTCACGATAAAGAACGCGATCTCTTCCATTTTCTTACAGAGGCAATATCCGAGGGTATTGTCATTGTGGATCGTGAACAAAAAATAATAACGGTCAATGAAACCCTAGGGCAACTCTTCGGATATGAAATAGAAGAGTTGTTGAATCAACCTTTGGATGTACTTGTTCCCAAAAGTACTCACGCAAAGCATAGTGGCTATGTGGAAGGCTTTATGGCGAATTCCGAAAAGCGTATTATGGGACGTGGACGGGAACTTTTTGGTCGTCGAAAGGATGGTTCTTTATTTCCTGTAGAAGTGGGATTGAAACCATTTTCAGTGAATGGTGAGCAACGCGTGATGGCGATGGTTATCGATATCAGCCTTCGGAAGGCACATGAAAGGGAAATGAAGGAGCTCAATGCCCAATTAGAGGAAAAGGTACTCCAGCGCACACAGGAATTACGAGATACCATTGTTCGTTTGGAAAGTGAAATTGAACGACGAAAAGAAGCCGAGAATAAAATGAAGGAATCCTTGCGAAAGGAGCGTGAATTGAATGAATTAAAAACAAAATTCCTTTCCTTGGTATCCCACGAATTCAAAACGCCATTGAGTGGGATTCTGACCTCTTCTTCCCTCATCGGTAAATATACCCAATCCGAACAACAAGAAAAAAGAGAAAAGCACTTGAAAACCATCACCAGTAAGGTGAAGTATCTCAACAATATTTTGGATGATTTTCTTTCGGTGGAACGACTGGAAACTGGTAAGGTAAATTACAAGGTTTCGAATTTTCCTTTGAGTAAAGTTATCAATGAAGTGGTCTACAATGCCAATATGTTATTAAAAGAAGGGCAGCTTATCAATTATCCCGAAGGTATTGATGACATCAGTTTGACTTTTGATGAAAAGGTATTGGAATTGGTTTTGACGAATTTGGTGAACAATGCTATAAAATATTCACCGGAAAATACCGATATCGATATTAACGTTAGTTTGAAGGGGAAATGGCTCTTAATCTCGGTAAAGGATGAGGGCATTGGCATTCCTGAAAACGAGCAGAAGTTTATTTTCAATCGCTATTTTCGGGCGGAAAATGCCTTGTTGAATCAGGGAACGGGAATTGGACTGAATATCGCCAAAAGCCATTTGGAAAACCTCGGCGGAGACATTACCTTTGAGAGCCAAGAAAACAAAGGTTCAACCTTTAAAGTAACCTTACCCATAAGCTAAACTATGAAAAGTGTTTTGTTGATAGAAGATGATGTTGCCTTACGTGAAAATACCGCAGAGTTGTTGGAACTTTCGGGGTATGATGTCATAACAGCTCCTAATGGAAAAATAGGCATCGAGAAAGCAATAGCGCATAAACCCGGAATTATTATTTGCGACATTATGATGCCCGAGGTGGATGGCTATGGTGTTTTGGAAGCACTTTCGCATAATGATGCAACCCAGCACATCCCTTTCATATTTTTATCTGCTAAAACAGAACACAAGGAAATACGAAAAGGGATGGATCTTGGTGCGGATGATTACCTAACCAAACCATTCGAGGAAAGCGAGTTGTTGAGTGCTGTGGAAAGTCGGATGGCAAAGGCTGCGTTGATGTCCAACATGATTAAATCCAGTGTCATTACGGAAGAGGAGGAAGGTCTCCATGATTTGAACGAACTTAAGAATTTCTTTGATGACAACGGAGAGGTTTTGGAGTTCAAAAAGGGAGAAAGTATTTACGAAGAAGGATTGCATTCCAACAAAGTCTATCTCATTTTAAAAGGTATCGTGAAAACCCATAAAATGGATGAGAATGGTAAGGAATTGATCACTGCTTTATACGAACCGGACGATTTTCTGGGTTTTACATCCTTTGAGGATAATATACCCTATCAAGAATCGGCTACCGCTGTAGAAGATGTTGAATTGGCGGCCATCATGAAAAATGATCTGAAAGATATTTTGGGCAAAAGCAAGGACGTGACCCTGGAACTGGTGAACGTTCTTACAGAAAACCTATCCGATATCAAAAAACAACTACTTCAAATGGCCTATAGTTCGGTACGTAAAAAAACCGCCCAAACCATTCTCCAATTTGTGAAGGTGATGCATAAAAAACCGGAGGAAGGAATCAAAATTTCCCGGTACGATTTAGCCAATGTTGCAGGTATTGCCACCGAAAGTCTTATCCGTACGCTCTCTGGATTTAAGAAGGAAGGGATTATCGACATCGAAGGTCGAAACATAAAAATCCTGGACCTTCAAGCGCTGGAACGTATGGAATAATCTGCAAAACTGACATATATCATTCTTTCTACTTGGGAGTGAACCTATTTTTGACCCATCAAGTAGAGGGTATGCAGCGAATTTTATTCCCAACCGATTTTTCAGAAAACTCGTGGAATGCGATCATGTATGCCATTGCCTTTTTTAAAGGTCAGTCTTTGGATTTTCATTTCTTGCACGTCGGTTTCCAGGGTTCAATAGAAAATACCACAAATATTCATTCTCAAGGAGTATCTGTTTCTGGATTAATACCAAAAGGAATTCAAGCCAGATTGGATGATTTGATGATGGAAATCAATCAAGTATTTCCTAATCATAACCATCGCTTGCATACCCATATTGAACAATCTTTTTTTATCGATGGGATTCGTAAAGCAGTACGCAACCTAGATATAGATCTGATTGTTATGGGTACTAAAGGTGCCTCAGGGTTAAAGGGCATTGCATTGGGAAGTCATGCCGGTGCCGTAATCACGCGCGTAAAATGTACAGCTTTAGTGATTCCGGAAGATGCGGCTTTTTCGATTCCTGAAAACATTGCTTTCCCAACCGATTTCAACATCCTTTACAAACAGAGTATGATGCATCGTTTAAAGGAATTTGCATCGTTTTATAACTCGTCCATCAAAGTGTTGCGTGTGGCGCGGAAGGAAGGTGCAATAGAAAACGAGCAAATTAAAAACAGGGAATTTCTGAGTGATGCGCTCCGTGAAATTCCGCATAGTTTTCATTGGATCCAAAATCCAGAACTTGAAAAAGGTTTGCAGTCTTTCATCGATTCCATGGGAATCGATGTCATTGCCATGGTGGGCAAAAACCTGAACTTCTTCCAGCGATTACTTTTCAAGCCAACCATCGAGAAGATTAGTTATCACACCAAGGTACCATTTCTGGTCCTTCACGAGTAGCGGTCTCCTCGGCCAATAGGATGATCCTCATAAAAATCTTCGAAGGTTTTGTCGGTAGTATATTCATCAATCAATACCCGATATACCGTATACACCAAAAGGATTTGCCCGAGTACAGTAAGATAAAACACCCAGGCGAAGGTAAAGTCCATCGCAGAAAAAATGGTGACCGTGACCAAAATAAGGGTGGTCACAAAAAGCATAAAAATGGCATGGTTTTTCATCGCAAAATTTTTGTACAACCTACAAAATGCTAGGGAATTAATGTCTTAAATATTCGCAAAATCTTACGTTCTGCTGACAATTGTCATTCTTTAAATTCGAAGAAATCAATAGGTTTGAGAACACCCATGTTTTGTAGCTATGAGAAAAGTGCTCATTCCCACCGATTTTTCAGAAAACGCCTTCAATGCTATAACCTATGCTTTGGAACTTCTGAAATATGACCAAACTGAAATCTATCTAGTGCATGCTTATGCCGATGAGGTATATGAGAACAAAGCAATTAATGCCCGGGCACTCTTTGAAGAGGTAAAGGGACAAGTGCATTTGAAAGCTGAAACCGAACTTGCGGAAACAGTGATTCGTATGAAGGAAATCTCACCGAACCCAAAACATACCATCATTACAAAAGCCAGTTTCGGAACCTTGATCGATGTTGTAAATGATGTGGTAGAATCAGAGAATATCGATTTGGTGGTGATGGGGACATTAGGAAAAAGCAGCCACAAGGAAATCACCTTCGGAAGCGAAACCCTTCAGGTGGCCAAATATGTGAAATGTCCTGTTTTGGTGGTGCCCTCCAAGTACCACGATATGCATCCGAAACACTTTTTGTTTCCAACAGATTTTTTGATACCCTTTAAAAGAAGGGAATTGAAACTAGTGGAAACCATGGTGCGCTACTTTGCAGCGAGATTGAAAGTGATGTATGTCTCCAAATTTGAGAAGTTGTCATTCCGACAGGAAGATAACAAAGCATTTTTTGAATCGTGTTTTGATGAGAAGTATATAGAGTTCGAACATGTGGAAGGAGAGGATGTGTTGGAAACCATCGAAAGGAAATTGGAAGACGAACCCATCGACATGCTGGTGATGGTCAATTCGAGACATTCTTACTTGGAAAACGTGCTCTATACGTCAAAAATTGATACCTTAGGGTTGGAAATAAAAATTCCATTTCTGATCCTTCAAAATTTGGCGAGATAAACGAAAATAGATCGAGGGGTCGAAGTCTCAACCACTAACAAATATCGAATTACAGAATGAAATCAATACTGATACCCACCGATTTTTCCCAAAACTCCAACGAGGCGTTGCTGTATGCTATCCAAACATTTGGGCATATTGAACGCCGGTTTATCATTTTATATTCTTATGAAGTTGAAGTGAAAGCTTTGACCAGCAGAGTGAATGTTGGCAAAACTGAAAAGATGATCAATATTTTAAGATCAAAGGCGGAGGAAGATGGAGCGTCATTGGTGAAGTGGTTGGACGAAAAATTGGGGCATCACAATCATACTATTGATTTTATTTCTACAAGCCTCCAATTGTATCGAGCGGTGAACAAATTGATTGAAGATCATGACGTTTCATTGGTCGTTATGGGAACCAAAGGGCAAACGGCTGCAGAGAATGTCCTGGTAGGGAGTACCACAGTTCGTATGATCGAACGCATAAAAGATTGCCCATTATTGGTCGTTCCAATACACTTACAATCGGAAGTTTCTAGAAAGATGGCATTTGCCACAGATTTAGAGCAGTTTGTCTCCCTAACAGGGATTGATCCGCTTTTGGATCTTGCACGTTTCAATCATGCCACGCTAGATGTATTACATGTTGGAGCGCAAGAGGCCCTCAATGAAACACAAAAAACGAATTATCTGGTATATCAAGACGATTTGAAGGTTTTTAAAGCCAACTTTCATTTTCTGAAAAAGGAAAGTAATGTAGCAACCACGCTTCAAAATTATGTTGATGAGAATGCCATCGATTTTCTGATTTTGATATACAGAAAGCACAATGTTATTCAAAAATTGTTCCGCGAACCGGTAATCAATCACCTTGGTAAAAAAATGAGCATGCCCCACCTTATTGTCCCGAAATAAAGGACACTGGTGGGATGGCAAAAACATACAGTCATGAGAAAAAAGCTATTAATACCCACCGATTTTTCAAGAAACGCATGGGACGCCATCGTTTTCGCAGTCGATTTGCACAAGGAGGTACCTTGTGATTTCTTCATTTTGAATGTGTACGACTACACAGATTACGCCACAGACAACATTATGGTTCCCCAACTGGACGACCGGTTGTATGAAACCCTAAAGGAGAATTCAGAAAAGGGCTTGGAAAAAATCCTTCAACGCCTGAACAACCGAGAAATTGGAGCCGACCATAATTTCATTACCATTTCACAGCAGAATAACCTATTGGATGCCATTCATGAAGTGGTGGAAATGAAAGACATCGATCTCGTTGTAATGGGAACCAAGGGAGATACAGATTCCTTGAACAAAACCTTTGGTTCGAATACGGTCATGATTATGGAAAAAATTCGTTCTTGCCCTGTTTTGGCTGTGCCACCGGATACGCTTTACACACGAATGAATGAAATTGTTTTCCCAACCGATTACCGTACGCATTTCAAAAAACTGGAATTGGATCACTTGAAAGAGATTTCAAGATTGACCCATGCCACCATTCGTATAGTGCACATAGCTCAAGAATCTGAATTGGATGCGGAACAGCGAAATTTCAAAGGAATCCTTGAAGAGGATTTTGACGGATATGATGTAAGTTTCCACACATTAGAGAGTGAGCATATCAATGAGGCGGTTGATATTTTTGTGCAAGCCAGGGGTAGCGATATGCTAGCCTTTGTCAATAAGAAGCATACTTTTTTCACCAATCTGTTTTCTAAACCTATGGTGAAAGAGTTGGGAATGAAATCGAAAGTGCCGGTTTTGGCACTTCACGACCATAGCGAATAGCATGGATAATGATCATTTTCAAATAACGAAATCTTCTGGGGAGAGGGTTCGATTTTCCCTTTCCAAACTCCGCAAATCCTTGAAACATAGTGGCGCCGATAAGGCCACTATAGATAGGATTGTAGATGTGGTTCGGGATGAACTATATCAGGGAATTAGCACCAAGGAAATCTATAACAGGGCGTATGCTTTGTTGAAAAAGAAGCAGTCGGTATTTGCTTCTAAATACAAATTAAAGCGGGCCATTTATGAGTTGGGTCCCACTGGATTCCCATTTGAACGCTTTGTTGGTGCCATAATGAAATATTCTGGCTACGAAACCCATGTAGGCCAAATAATGAACGGAAGATGTGTTCAGCACGAAGTAGATGTTGTGGCCAGGAAAAATTCCCAATATATAGTAGCGGAATGTAAATTTCATAGCGATCCTTCCCGGAAATGTGATGTTAAGGTTCCCTTGTATATCCATTCTCGCTATCAAGATATTTTAGCATTCGATCGCGATGATCCACCTAATGAGGGATGGGTGGTTACCAATACACAATTCACCCGTGATGCAGAAGAATATGCTCGTTGTGCTGGATTACACCTATTAAGTTGGGACGCTCCGGAAGGTAATGGACTCAAAGATCGTATCGATCGCTTAGGGCTTTACCCAGTCACGGTTTCCACGTTATTAACAAAGCGAGAAAAACAGTTTTTATTAAGTAGGGATGTAGTTCTTTTAAGACAGCTAAAAGACGATTTGTTCTATCTGGACCATCTTGGCATGAGTGAAACCAGGAAAGCGCGTGTGATGGAAGAAATGCATATGCTATGTAATCATTAAAACATGAAAACGGTAAAGGTTCATTTTTTTGGAGCCTCCGGAACTGTAACGGGCTCCAAATACGTATTGGAAACTCCAGAGGGTACTATCATGATCGACTGTGGGGTGTTTCAGGGTTTACGTGATTTGCGTGACCATAATTGGGAGGACCTGCCCTTCGATGTGTCTAGCATTTCATATGTCTTGTTAACTCATGGGCATTTGGATCACGTGGGATACCTACCCAGATTGATTAAGCAAGGATTTCAGGGAATCGTTTACGGTACACCCCCTACATTGGATGTTGCGGAAATAATTCTTCGGGATAGTGCAAAAATTCATGAGGAAGAAGCAGAAAAAGCGAATCGAGAAGGGTATTCCAAACATCATCCTGCATTGCCTTTTTTTACCATGGAAGAGGCCGAGGCGACTTTGACGTACTTTAAAAATGTGCCCAAAGATAGTTGGTTGGAATTAAGCCCCAATATTAAATGCCGGTTTCGTTATAATGGGCATATCATTGGAGCCACCTTTATTGAACTTCAAATTTTTGAAAAAACCTTTGTCTTTTCTGGCGACATTGGAAGGCCAGACGATTTACTGTTATATCCTCCTGAAAAACCCGAATGGGCCGATTACCTCTTTATGGAGAGTACCTACGGCGACAAACTCCATCCTGACGAACCTGTAGAGAAATTACTCACCGAATTAATCCATACTACCATTCATAACAGAGGGGTGTTGGTTATACCTTCTTTCGCTGTTGAGCGCTTGCAAGTACTGATGTATGTCCTTTGGCAGCTGTACAAGGGGAACCAAATTCCCAATATCCCCATTTTTGTAGATAGCCCAATGGGAAACAACGTCAATACCGTTTTTGAACGGTTCCCAGAATGGCATAAGTTAAAAGGATTTCAGGTGCAGGCCATGCAAAAGCACATGGAGATTATAGAATCCTACAAGGAAACTTGGGAAACTATCGATGATCCGAGACCAAAAGTAGTTATAGCAGGAAGTGGAATGGTAACAGGAGGTAGGGTGCTTACCTATTTGCAACAACTCATCGATGAACCAACTACGTCGGTATTGCTCGTGGGTTTCCAAGCCGAAGGTACTCGAGGAAGGCTCCTTTTAGAAGGCACCCATGAATTAAAATTCTTCGGAAAA
>CAZOSF010000005.1:35947-64752 GCA_964582415.1 uncultured Alteromonas sp. | reverse complement strand
AAGAGTGCCATCTTCCTGTTCAACCATAGTCATTTCTTCAAATTCTTCCTCAAGGTGCCCGTACAACAGTAAAATTTCTATAATCTTACGCTCCAGTAGGAATAAGGGATCTTCCTTTTTAATGTGTGGCTTCTGTTCTTTGGGAACCACCTCCATTGGCGGTGTTTCCAATCGCGACTTTTTAGAACGATCCCGACGATCTTTTTCCAACATTTGAGCAAGGGTGCTAAAAAGAACTTCCTCACTGATATCCATAATCCGAGAGCATTCCTTCAAATAAACTTCCTGCTTAATATGGTCGGGAATTTTCGAGATGGAGGTGACCATATCCCGTATGGTTTCCGCCTTTTTTATTGGATCATTCTTAGCTTCCTTAGCCAAAAGCGAAGCTTTGAAATTGATAAAATCTGTGGTGTTTTCCTCTAAATAAAGAATGATATCTTCTAAAGAATTTTCTCGTGCATAACTATCTGGATCTTCTCCTTCTGGAAAAGTACAGATCTTTACGTTCATTCCTTGTTCCAGAATAAGGTCGACGCCCCTTAAAGACGCACGTAATCCAGCCGCGTCACTATCAAACAACAGGGTAATGTTGTTTGTAAGCCTGTGAATCAAACGAATCTGTTCTGGAGTAAGCGCCGTTCCTGATGAGGATACCACATTGTGAATACCTCTTTGATACAACTGAATGACATCGGTGTAACCCTCCACCAGATAACAGTTATCCTCTTTAGCAATCGACTGTTTGGCCAAGTATATACCATAAAGCACCTTGCTTTTATGATATACTTCACTTTCCGGAGAATTAAGGTATTTGGCCGCCTTCTTATCATTCGTAAGGATTCGACCGCCAAACCCTAAGACCCTTCCACTTAAACTATGGATAGGAAAAATCACCCGCCCTTTGAAACGATCGAATTTTTTGTCATCTTTTACAATTGTTAAGCCCGTTTTTTCCAAGTAGCTTAACTGATAACCATTTGTAAGCGCGTGTTCTGTGAATGCATCCCATGCGTTGGGCGAATAGCCTAGTTGAAATTTCTTTATGGTTTCCTGGCTGAAACCACGCTCTTTAAAATAGCTCAACCCGATGGCTTTTCCCTCTTCAGAATTACTCAATGTTTCCTGAAAATAATCCCTAGCAAATTCGTTGATGAGATACAGACTTTCTCTCTCTGTGGCTTCTTTTTTTTCTTCCTCGGATTGCTGCGTTTCCTCTATTTCAATACCATACCGTTTGGCTAAATACTTAATAGCTTCCGGATAGGTGTAATGTTCGTGCTCCATCAAAAAAGCAACAACATTTCCCCCTTTACCACTAGAAAAATCCTTCCAAATCTGTTTTACTGGAGAAACCATAAAACTCGGGGTTCTCTCCTCGGTAAATGGACTCAACCCTTTGTAGTTACTTCCAGATTTTTTCAATTGTACAAAATCACCGATGACCTCCTCTACACGGGCGGCATCAAATACTTGGTCTATGGTGATTTTTGAAATCAAAATTGAAGGAATAGGAAAGTAAAAATACTATAAATCGCCAAGAAATTGCAAGGGGATTTGGCATTCCTTAGTACTGGATAGAAATAGATTGCAGGATTATTTCTTTCGATCGATCACATAATTGACCATGAGCTCTAAAGAATCTCGATACGGGGTTGTTGGATACCCTTGTAGCATCTCCAGGGCTTCCTTTTGATAGTCTTTCATCCTATCAATGGCATATTCCAATCCACCGAGCTCCTTCACTTTGCTAATCACTTCCCGCACCCGTTTTTTATCCATATTGTGGTTTTTCACGGAATTGATCAACCATTCCTTTTCTTTTTTTGATGCTTTATTAAGGGCATGAATAAGTGGCAAGGTCATTTTTTTCTCTTTGATATCTATCCCTGTCGGCTTCCCTATCTGTTCTTCCCCATAGTCAAAAAGATCATCCTTAATCTGAAATGCCATTCCAATGCACTCTCCAAACTTCCGCATACGTTCCACTTCTTCGGGAGAAGCGTTCACGGATTGCGCCCCCATGGCACAGCAGGCAGCAATAAGGGTAGCTGTTTTTTGACGGATAATATCAAAATAAATCGCTTCGGTAATATCGAGTCGGCGGGCTTTCTCAATTTGTAGCAGCTCCCCCTCGCTCATTTCACGAACGGCAACGGAAATAATGCGCAGCAAATCGAAATCACCATGGTCGATAGAGAGTAAAAGTCCTTTAGACAATAAGTAATCTCCAACCAATACGGCGATTTTGTTTTTCCATAGCGCATTGATAGAGAAAAAGCCGCGACGTTGGTTACTATCATCTACCACATCATCATGCACCAAAGTAGCTGTATGAATCAACTCGATGACCGATGCTCCCCTGTAGGTGCGTTCATTCACTTCACCTTCATTGCACATCTTGGCAATAAGGAAGACGAACATGGGCCGCATTTGCTTTCCCTTTCGATTCACCACATAATGGGTAATACGATTCAAAAGGGCGACATGGGTAGACATGGATTGGTAGAACTTTTTTTCGAAAAGTTCCATTTCCACCTCAATAGGCGCCTTTATTTGGGAGACTATTTTCATTCAGTTTCCAAAGATATTCAAATCTTCAGTAAAAGCGATTCTAATTCTCCTTTACCCACCAACAAAGGCTTTAATCCACAGATTCTCTTTCGGAATGTTTCGAACGATAAAGGGAGGTATCGATAACACCGGCCATTGCCTCCTTATCCATGGGCACACCGATAAACTTCTCTATCTTCTCGGTAACCTCGACTGGATGATTCAACACCTCCTTATAATCTATAAAAAGCATTTCCACACCCGGTTCTTTTTTCTGCCAAAGATCTACATTGGATAGGAGTCGAACGTATTGATTGTACAAATTCACTGGGAATTCATCTTCCCTTTTGCCCAGCATTTTCTGTTGGGATTGAATCACTTCGTTCAAATCGCGATTCATAAAAATGATTTTATACCGATAATTGGAATCTAGATATTTTAGCAATGGCGCCACCACTTTCACCGCCTTGTCTTGCCCTTCGGATAACCAAGAATTGTCCTTGTAAAGTGCCATAACGGGTTCGTACTCATAATATCCTTTGGGGTTTGAAATATCTGCTTCCCGTTTTTCATCGGTCAAGGTTTCCATTCCACCATGATCCAACATCTGCATCATTAAGGAGGTACCCGATCTTGGAAGGCCTGAAACGACAACAATTTGATTTTCCCAATAATGGTTGCTCAAACCCTTATTATCGAAATTCACTTCCAATTTTAGTTTCTTGGTAATATTTTCCAAAGAGTGTTCCGCTTGAGGAAATTCCTTGGGTTTTAATCGGGTGGCCATCTCAAAAGCAAGCTTAGCGTTTTCCAGATCCCCCAATTTTTCCAAGGCCTGGCCCAATATAAAATGTGCCTTGGGGTAGTATTTCACCAGCTCGATACTGGTGAGGGCATAATCGGCAGCTTCTTCGTAGTCTCCAATAGCATAGAGTACCTCCGCGAGTGAAGCATGCCAAACGGCCTTTTGAGGTTCCTTTTCCAAGGCTAATTCCAATATATCCCGAGCTTCTTCCAAAGCTCCCATCTGGAATTTCAGAACTCCCATGCGATACAATACTTGTCCTGATTCATTTCTTTGGCGTTCTTTTTCAAGAATGGCCAACGCCTCTTTGGGACGGCCTACTTCAGCAAGAATCTGAGATTCGGTAAAATTCAGGTTGTATTCGATTTCGGTACCGGAAGCTTTCACCAATCGAAAGTATTCCTGGGCTTTCTCGAAATCTTTTTCCATGATGGCAATACTGATAAGGTCCATATAGAACGGTGCCAAATCCACCGGCTCAGGTTCCTGAAGCAATTCCAGTAGTTCCTTTTTAGCTTTGGAAAGATCTTTCTTACCAATATAAACCCGGGCCAAATTGTGTTTTAAATCGACTCGCGTTTTCTTGATGGCCACTTCAAATTTCTCATCCAGTTTTTCTACATAGCCCAAATCGACCAATTGTTGCATGGTCTCTTGATCGGACAGAGGATCTGTGGTCTCACTCTTATCCAATTCGGCAAAATCACCGGGTATTTCATCCCAACTTTCGATATACTTTGGCGGTTCGGATTTTTCAAAAATATCGAGGATTACCTTCCCATCCATATCCTTTCCTACTGGGAGCCCGAAATGATGCAAAATAGTAGGTGCTACATCAATTAAACCCATACCAAACACCTTTTGGTTCTTTTTGATATTGGGTCCCTTGGCAACAAAAATTCCAAACTGTCGGTGCTCCAGGGACGGTGCCGCTTGAACTTTGGGCATATTCAAAATTCGTTTGGAGCCAGATTCAAAACCGTGATCGGACATCAAGATTACCGTAGTATCTTCATCGATCAAATTGAGCTTGCGCTCTAACATCATATCCTGAAAAATATAAGCCCCTGTAACTGCTTCTTTGAAGATATCGTAATTCTCTTGATCTACGGCTGGCAATTTTGGTGGGTGATATTTCATGAAGCTATGGCACATATGATCAATAAAATCATAATAAACTGCCATAAAATCCCATTCTGAAGTTCTTAATAAACGTGTTGCTGCGTTGTGCACCGAAGCATTTTCCGACACAATCTTAGCGATGGCCGAAAGCCCTTTATGGTTGTCCTGATCCACGTCATGTGCCCTAGGAACGAAAGGATAGAGATGTGCTTCGGTAATCTCGAATGGGAACATCCTTAAATGTTTGAATTCGTCCTTCTTTGCCCAAGGATGGATGGACTTCGGACTCATAGGCGTCTGCTTATAAGGATCCATGGAGGTTTTCTGAAAACGATCGGAAACCACATACCCATTGATAGGTTCGGCGGGAAAACTGGGCCACCAACCCACTAAATTTGATACCATCCCTTGGTTATGAAAAATATTCCAAAGGGCTCTTGTTTTCCTTGACGTAGAAGTAACAGGTCGTACCGTTTTGGCATCGGGAGTTACTTCGATAAATCCGAGAATTCCATGCTTGTCGGGCGTTTTCCCAGTTGCCACGGAAGTCCAAAGCATTGGTGAGTAAGGTGGCGTCATGGTACTCATATTACCATATACCCCATCCTTCATCAAACGTTGGAGGGCAGGCATTTTTCCAGCACGAATTAAAGGCCAAATAATTTCCCAATCGGCTGCATCCCAGCCTATTAATAAAAGTTTATTCCTTTTCATTCCCGTCCTCAATCAATTTAAACTTTTTCACCTTTCTCCAAGCCTCAAATCCAACATCACCTAAAGCCAAAATACCTAAAGAACCCTTAACTGGTACATTATCAGGATTGAACAGCTCCCGTTGCACATTTTCCTCTTTCATTCCTTGCTATTTTTATTTTTTTTAGTCTGAACTGTTTAATATCTTTAGCATTCATTAAAGCAGTAAAACTGCAAAAGTTTTAAATTAAATCCTATTCAAATGAAAAAAACTACTTCAAAAAATTTGTCAAAAAGACTAGTTCAGTACGGAGCTCTTTCTGCGGCAGCCTTGGGTGTTGCGGATGCAGCTGGTCAGGTAACTTACGTTGACATCGATCCAGATGTTGTACTTAACGTAGGAGACCAGTTCGATTTAGATGTGCTTTCTGCAGGTCTTACCAATTTCACTTTCAACAATCCTGATGGCCTTACCAACGGTAATGCTGCTATCGTATTCCCTAGCTCTGGTGGAGCATTCGTAGGAATCACTGCAGGTGGTTATGAATACCCTGCTCTATTGCAAGAAGGTGATATCATTGATAACGCTTCTGGATATACTACTCCAGGTGTTCGTGGTGACCTTAACTACTATGGTTGTGCTTACTCTAATAGCCAATGGTGTAATACCGTTGTTGATGGCTACCTAGGAGTGAAGTTTGTTAACCTTATCGGTGGTGGAACTACACATTATGGATGGGTACGTTTGGATACCGATGTAAACGGTACCAACATCATGACTATTAAAGATTATGCTTTCAATGCAACTCCAGATGAAGGAATTGCCGCTGGTGACGAAGGTACTTTGAGCGTTGGTGAAGATTCCTTCGCCGGTTTCAACTTCTTGGTTGATTCTAACAACAATCTTGTATTGAAATCTACTCAGCCAATGGACAACATCGTGCTTCACAATATCCTTGGTCAGCAAGTTGTGAACCGTGCCTTGGGTTCCACTCAAGAAAGCATTTCCATGGCAGCCCTTGAAACAGGAATGTATATTGCTACTGTTACAATCGAAGGACAATCTAAAACTTTGAAAGTAGTTAAGCAATAATCCTCATTGGACTATAAAGTAAAAGAGCGGCAATTGCCGCTCTTTTTTATTAATGCTTATTCGCCAACTGTCCACAGGCAGCATCGATGTCTTTTCCTCTACTTCTGCGTACCGTTACCGGAATTTGATTGGCTTCAAGCGCATTGATATACCACTGAATCTTATCTTCGGGAGCCTGCTGAAATTCCCCATCGTCAATAGGGTTGTATTCAATTAAGTTCACCTTACAAGGAACATACTTACAGAATTTTACCAAGGCATCCACATCTTCCTTTTTATCATTGATTCCGTTCCAAACTACGTATTCATAGGTAATCCGACTTTTAGTTTTCGCATACCAATACTCAAGCGATTCTCTTAAATCATCCAACGTAAACGATTTAGCAAAGGGCATAATTCGCTCACGGGTTTCCTGAATAGCAGAGTGCAAAGAGACCGCAAGTTTGAAACGCACCCCATCGTCTGCCAATTTCTTGATCATTTTCGGAACCCCTGAAGTAGAGAGGGTAATCCTTTTAGGAGACATGCCCAAACCTTCATCATCGGTTATTTTTTCAATGGCAGCCAATACATTGTTGTAGTTCATGAGAGGCTCCCCCATTCCCATAAAAACAATGTTCGACAAAGGCCGGTTATGATATAACAAGCTTTCTTGGTGAATGGCAACCACTTGATCATAAATCTCGTCTGGATTCAAATTACGCATTCGTTTTAAACGCGCAGTAGCACAGAATGTGCAATCCAAACTACAGCCAACTTGAGAGGAAACACAGGCCGTAGTGCGACTTTTTGTTGGTATAAGGACAGATTCAACCACCAACCCATCGTGTAAACGTACGGCATTCTTGACGGTACCATCGGAACTCTTTTGAAGGCTATCGACTTTGATATGATTTATGGCAAAATGTTCTTCCAAAAGGGAACGCGTTTCCAAGGAAAGATTGGTCATCGCATCAAAACTGTGCGCTCCCTTGCTCCATAGCCACTCATAGACTTGGTTCCCACGGAATGCCTTATCGCCAATTTGAACGAAAAAGTCCCGCAATTCTTCTTTGGATAGTGCCCGTATGTCTTTCTTTTCTGAAGTCATAGGGTGCAAAATTACGATAATTAAAAGGAGTGTAAGGAATCCTATTGATGCTGAATTACGATTTTCTTCGTAATGCTATTGTCTGTATCCCCATCGATTAGATGCAAGAAATAGAATCCTTCGGGAAGATGATTTACCTTCAAGATATTCTGTGAACTAAACATGTTCCCTGAAGACAACCGTTGACCTGCTACATTATATAATTCGTAATGCAGATTCGGATATTGTGTATTCATGATTTCGATATAGTCGGAAGCAGGATTCGGATAGACCTCCAACTGGCCTGTATATTCAAATTCGCCAATGTTCAAGGAGTTCTCTAAGGTAGGAACTACTGTTAATCCTGAATTATCTGGATCCAACCAATCCATCAGGCGGGAGGATGCATCGCTACCATAATCCCAGGACACTCCGAAGCGACCATAAATATCGAATTCTCCGTTGGTCGCTGTTCCCAAGCATTGTGAAAGACCGGCATATAATTGTCCGATGATCAATCCCTCCTCATTAAACAATGGAGAACCTGAAGAACCACTTTCTGTTGTTCCCAAGTCCCAACCATTACCGCTCCCCGAAGACTGACCTTTTATCAGCCATACCTCTATTCCATTGGCGTTATCTTTCATAGCCGGATCGTTATCCCGGCAAATTTTCATGATATCACCGCTTGGATGATGAATCCCAACTTGAAAGTCAGGAACCTGATCGGAATTATCCCAGCCTGCAAAAGCCACATCCCAGAAGGCTGGAATTCGATTATAAAGTTCCACCAAGGCAAAATCGGATGCTTCATTACTAGCACGCAATTCGGCACCACTCATGGTGAAATTTGTTTGAATGTCGGCACTTTCCCCCACTTCTCCACAAACAGGATCTGGGCTCACCCAATTGAAACGAACCGACCATAAACCTGGATCGGAATTTTGAAGACAGTGATTCGCAGTAAGAAGATACGGTGTTTTATCCTGTAGCCCATTATTCACTAGCACTCCAGTACAGAGATGGCCATTTCCCAAATTCAATAAGGCGACCGCTTTTTTAATTCTATTTTTTGTGGATTCGAAGTCACCTCCAACCGAACAATTCACATCATAATTGCAATCGCCCGAGTCTTCTAAACCCAATATGTTCTCATTACCGATAATATCCTCCACCATACCCATGCGATACCCATGGATAACAGTACCTATTTCTAGAGTGGGTGGTGCGGTCACTCCAAAAGGCTGGTAATATTCCACGATGATGGTTTCTCCAAAAATAAACCAAGATCCCATGAGAGACGAGCTGCGATTGTTCTCGCTAGTATAAACCTTGGAGAAATCCGTACCCTCTGAATTGTATAACTGTAAACGGCTGCCTTCTGGTAGTTCAAACTGATTGAAATTCACCCCAAGATTCAGTGCTTCCGGTGATTTGATAGCTACCCGCCACATGCGATCGCCATTTGGCAACACCTCCCATATTCCTTGGGTTGCCGGTGAAGCTTCCACCGTGCGCATTACCCCATAGCGCCATGGCAGACTTTTATCCAAATCGTTGATACTGTCTTCTGCAATGATTTGTGTAAGGTCCAACCTGGGAAGCACGATCGGATCGATATTCTCTAATCCCAACTGCCAAGCCAAGGGTCTATCTGCCACGGGTTGTCCCATAAGAACACCGCCTAAGAGAAGAAAAAATAGATAGAGTAGCCTTTTCCCCATAGAACCGTATTGACTATTAGTGTGATACGTCGTACTAATATAGTTTTTTCCATGGACTAAATGAAAATCTGGGCACAAAAAAAATGCCCGGTTTCGCCGGGCATTTTATAGGATATCTTCGAAATTAGATAATCAACATAGCATCTCCATAGGTATAGAAACGATAGCGTTCCTTCACTGCTTCTTCGTAGGCTTGTTTTATAAAATCATGACCTGCAAAAGCGGATACCATCATCAACAAGGTAGACTTCGGAGTATGGAAATTAGTAACCATGGAATTCGCAATGCTAAAATCGTATGGAGGGAAGATGAATTTGTTCGTCCATCCCGAATACGGATTAAGGGTGGCATTGGAAGACACAGAACTTTCCAAAGCTCTCATCACGGTAGTTCCAACGGCGCAAATTCGTCGTTTCTCAGAAATCCCTTTATTGATTACTTTCACTGCCTCTTCACCGATTTGAATTTCCTCTGAATCCATTTTATGTTTGGACAAGTCTTCCACTTCCACTGGGCTAAAGGTTCCCAAACCAACGTGCAAAGTGATTTCCGCAAAGTTGATCCCTTTGATCTCCAAACGCTTCATCAAGTGTTTTGAAAAGTGCAAACCTGCCGTTGGAGCTGCCACAGCTCCTTCATTCTTAGCGAAGATTGTTTGATATCTATCTGCATCTTCAGGCTCTACATCCCGCTTGATATATTTTGGTAATGGGGTTTGTCCCAATTCATGCAATTTATTTCGGAATTCCTCATACGATCCATCGAAAAGGAAACGCAAAGTTCTTCCACGAGAGGTAGTGTTATCGATTACCTCAGCTACCAAAGATTCATCGTCACCGAAATACAATTTGTTTCCGATACGAATCTTTCTAGCGGGATCTACCAACACATCCCACAATCTAGTTTCAGAATTCAATTCGCGTAGCAGGAATACTTCAATTCGAGCCCCGGTCTTTTCTTTGTTTCCAAACAAACGGGCCGGAAATACCTTTGTGTTATTCAGCACCAATACATCGTCTTCCTGGAAATAATCGATAAGGTCCTTGAACATTTTATGTTCAATGGTTTTCTTTTCACGATTCAGAACCATTAGGCGCGCATCGTCACGGTTTGGAGCCGGATATTCTGCCAGTAATTCTTGTGGTAAATTGAAGTTAAAGTTGGATAATTTCATCCCCATGGCTACAGCTTTAAATTTAGAAGCTGCAAATATACAATCCCAAAAGGGGGGTTGTCAAGTAAAAGTCTATTTATTATTGCAGTTTCACAGAAAATCCCAACAACGTTAAATCTTCCCAAAAGGTTGGGAATGACTTACTCACCACTTCACAATCGGCTATATTCAATGCAACCTTTTGCGCCAATGGGGCAAAGGCCATTGCCATTCGATGATCATTATAGGTAGCGATGGTAACATCTTGAATGAATTCCTTGCTGGGTTGTAAATGCAAACTATCATGGGTTACCTTAAGTGTACCGCCTAGTTTTTCCAGTTCTTGCTGTAAGGCCACTAGGCGATCGGTTTCTTTGATCTTGAGAGTATGCAGCCCGTACAGATCACAGGCCATCCCAAGTCCAAAACAAACTACCGCAATGGTTTGAGCAATATCAGGAGTATTTACCAAATCCAAGCTAATTGACCTAGGAAGCGGGAAGTTGTTTTCTTTCCTGATAACTATACTTTGATTCACTTCATGGAAAGTTGTGAAAACACCAAAGGATTCGAATATTTCAGAGAGTGCCGCATCTCCTTGAAGACTGTCTTTTCGATAGCTCTTGAGGGCTATTTCCAAACCTTCCGACAGGGCGGCGATGCTGTAAAAATAGGAAGCTGAGCTCCAATCCGATTCAACGGTCAACGTCTTCTCTTCCACATGACGACAATTCGGTATAACGATTTGCTGTCCATTGAAGGTCCCGTCTATCCCTGCTCTTTTTAATAAGGAGAGCGTCATCTGAATATAGGGGACAGAAGTGGGAGTCCCAATCAGGTCGATTGTCAACCCCTTGGGCAAACTTGCTCCGATAAGCATAAGTGCAGAAATGTATTGACTACTGGTATTTGCCTGAATGGATACACGCTCTTTCGAGAGTTCCCGTCCCTTGATGCGAAGCGGCGGAAAACCTTCTTTGTTGTCATATTCAATAGCTGCACCTAAGGTCCTCAGGGCTTCCACAAGAATTCCAATCGGGCGTTCTTGCATTCGCTGACTTCCGGTAAGTAAGACTTCCCTTCCAGGTTGGCAGGCAAAATAGGCTGTGAGAAAGCGCATCGCTGTACCCGCATGATGTATGTCTATTACTGATTCGTTGGACGCCAAAGCACGTTGCAAATAAACGGAATCATCGCTTTCGGACACGTTTTTTATTTGGAGCGATGGATAAAGGGCTTGGAGGACAAGGAGCCTATTAGACTCACTTTTTGAACCAGTTACTTCAACGGCATATCTGCGATTTTCAAGTTGGATATTTTGAAGAACGGCCTTCAAGGTCTATTCCTTTTCTTTCAGTTTCTTCCAAAACTTTCCATAGGTCACAAAAAAGCCATAGATAAACCCCGCTGCTCCAACCACCAATACATACACCCCAATATTGAAATCTCCAATAAACTCGAAGGAATATCCCGCTAGGATCCATCGGAAAATAAAATACAATACCAAAAAGGCTACCCCAATGGAGACTACCGATTTCCAAAAACCGGGATAATTGATTACTTCTTTCTTAAACATTTATTTCAGCTTTTGGTTAGAATGATGACGGTCATGATCTCTTTCCGTTTTCTTTTGCATTTTTCTATCGAAGGCTTCCTGCAAATCTACTCCTGTCTGATTGGCCAGACAGAGTACCACAAAAACCACATCGGCAAGCTCTTCACCAAGATCCTTATCCTTATCACTGGGTTTTTCACTTTGCTCACCATACCGACGAGCAATGATTCTGGCTACCTCTCCAACCTCTTCGGTGAGTTGCGCCATATTGGTAAGTTCATTGAAATAGCGCACCCCATGCTCTTTAATCCAATCGTCTACTACTTTCTGTGCCGCCTTCAGTTCCATGTTTCAGATGTATATGACTTATTTACGTACTGCAATATACTTAGAAATATTGCAAGGATTTCAATCCTAAGGGCCTCTAAACCTTATTTAATACTACCTTCTCAGCTTCTTTTTGCATACGCGCCATAAAGAAACCACGGATTTCGTCGTATTTATCGTACGGGAGGAAAGGATTATCCACTTGGAAGGAAACCATTACCTGTAACTTATTTCCCATTCCAGTGGCACGGAACAGGAAGGATCCCATGTTTTCCACGATCAATTTTGTAGGTTCGGGTGTGGATTCTACCGTATACCCTTCAGGAATATCGATGGTCATCATGGTTTGTTGCTTGAATGGATAACCGAAATCGATCGCATACTGACGCTTCTCCTTTTGAAAAGGATTTTCCTCTAGGGCAAAGAAAAGCAAGGGTGAGAAGTATAATTTCCCATCCACCTCATCGATGGCATTGTCCATTTCAAAATCAAAGGTTACTTCAGTACGATCGTCGTCATCATGCTGGGCATTTACTTCAGAAATTTCCAAACCACCCCAACTGTAATCCAAAATATCTTTGGTATTTGCTTCCCCCAAATCCTCCAGCCTTCTCTTCAACTCCAAACCAAAATATCCCGTATGCCGTTCCTTAACATTACCTTCAAAAATCATATCATCGGTAATGGATGCGTTCCCTATTATTTGAATATTTGATACGTTGTACTTGTTCAACTGCAACCAATCATAGGAATCGTCTTCATAAATCCGAAGGCCTTGCCAATTCATAAACTGAGGATCTAGATAATGAAAGGTAGAATTCTTGCTTGCGACATCCACCAAATAATGGTTTTGCCCCACCACAACATCGGCCAGAACAGCATCGAATGCCCCCAAACTCGCCGTTAGGGGAATTCCATTCATTTTACTGGAAACCAACACAGGACTTGCGGTGATTCCAACGCTACGTAACATCGAGATAAAAAGAAGGTTAATTTCGGCACTGTTCCCTTCTTCTTCCACGTAGGATTCCCTTACGCTCTGATCCGGTATGTACTTATATTCTTTATTCCACTTCACTTTCTTCTTTAAAAAGGAGTAGATTTTCTCTGCGATGATTTGCTTGTTCTTCTCATCCCCTATCAAGGCCTCCAATTCATCTCGGTAAAAACGTTTTGGCTTTACTCCCATCCTAAAGTCATCAAATCCCAAGATGATACCCCCAAGACCTTCCCAGTTTCCAAATCGATAGCGATCTCCTACGGCGGTAAAATTTGTTTTGATATAAGAACGGTAAATATCCATATCAAAAACGTAGTTCTCTTCTTCTAGGGCAGGTACATCCCGTACGGTAAAAATGGTTGATTTTCCTTCATTTACCCGATTTACATCCAGGAAGGCTCTAGGGTTCTGAAGAATTTCTACTCCAAAATCAGACTTATTCGTCACCTCAACGCGTTCCCTTCGTATGGGGATATCATATTGCAAATCGATATTTCGCATGTACCCACCATCGGTGATATAGGTATACTCGAGCACCGAGCCAGGAGAAACATTGGGAAAAGTGAATTTTTTGAATTCCACATCTTTTATCACTTCATCCTCGAAGATCAAGTTTTTGTCCAATTCGGTAACCTCCATTTGCCCGTTTACCAAATTGTAGGTGGCACCCTTAACTTTCTTAATATCGGGATAAGGAATAAATATGGTCGCATAATCATAGCCTTCTTCGCTATATATTTTGATACGCTCATGAACCTCAACATAGTTCCCTAGATAGGAATCGACATTTCTATACAGCACCACCGCCGGAGCTTCAGGGAATTTACTGTCGGTAGTGGATTGCAATTCAGACATCGGTATGTCTCCAAATTTTACAGTTTGGGCCATCCCGATGGTAATAAAAAATAAAGCGACAATTAAGATTCGGTGTTTTGGGTAATTCATTGCTATGATTTGGTTAGGATAATTTTCTGTTCATCGTATTTAGCGACTTTCTTCATAAAGTTACGGTAGGCACCATAGTCCTCTTTCGGAAACTCACCTTCAAAAATTTTGACATCCCTTTTATAGAGTAGGTCGCCTGTTGGAGTAATTTCAATTTCCGAATGGTAGATTCCGAATTTCGATTCGAGTGTGATAGGCTCTGGAACACTAGCGAGCCGAAAGCCATCGGGTAGTTGGATGGTCACTTCATCCATATTGTGGAAACCTCGTGAAATTTGCAAGGGCCATTTGCGGTTTTTGTAGCGCTTAGGGATATAGGTAATCCTATCCAAAACATTTACACTAAACAACATGTTCTCCCCTGCAAAACTGGCATAGGACCCAGCAATAAAATCGATTTTTTCATTGAAAACCACATTGACCTTATCATTGGTATGTTCCATTGAATTCAATCCGATATTATCAATATAGTCCCAGTATTCCTTGTAATGGTCCTTTTTTTCGTCTTCTTTCTTGTTCGCTACATAAAAGTGCTGATAGTACTCCAATCCTTCCGAGGTCACTTCCGCCAGCACATCTAAATTTCCAAGAGCATCCAAGGTAACTGTGCCTTTGGTTACAAGACGATTTTCCGACAACTCATATTTCTTTGTATGGGCGATTTTCCCTCCCTCTGGAGTTATCAAAACAACATCCCTATCATCGGTAAAGCTCCCGATAAATCCGAAGGGCAGTTCCTGACTGGTACATTCCAGCCATACATAATCTTCTTCCTGGGGGATGGCGAGAATGATGTGATTGCCCTGAATTGAGGTGAAATCCGGCATAATATCCTCCTTCTTCTGACTACCATAGACAATGGTATAATAAGAAGGCACGCCTGCCTCGGCCAACAAGGCTTGTGTATAATTGGTAAGTCCTTTGCAATCACCATAGCCCAAGCGATCCACTTCGCCAGCCGACATAGGCCTCCATCCTCCGATTCCGATCTGAACACTGATGTATCGGGTGCGATCTTGCATGTATTCATACACCCGTCGTGCTTTTTCCAGATCTGAATCTGCTCCTTGCACCAAGTTCCGAATATCATTCTTTGTTTTTTCTGGTAATTCGGATACCCCTGATAGCAAGCGGCTGTTCATCCAAATTCCGAATTCTTCCCAACTCTCTGCATTGCCAATCTCTCCTTTTAAACTGAAACGGTTCAAGCTAAATAACACCTTTGGGGTAATCTTATCAAATCCAGGGCTTTGATTCTCTTGTTCAATAGCCTCCAGGTTTTTCGCTGAATATTTTTGGGTTCCAGCACCCCCAGAGGTTTGAATTACCCCATCAGCATCGATGATTTTGGTATTCAGCTGTAAAGTTGGGGCTACAGATATCGAATACTTCGCTTCCTGAACGCTGCTATTGTACGTACTCAAGGGTGAGAAACTGGGGATATCTGCCGTATCCTTGGAATCCATTTCATAGGTAAATTCCAAAGTGTATGGATACTCTTTGGGCGTGTAGTGCATTACCAGTGCCCGATCATCTTCATATAGACTCACATCTGAAACAGCGCTAATATCCAGGAAATCTTTCTTTTTAAATTTTTCAATTTCCTCTCCATTCTTATCGTACACTTTCAGTTCAACGTTTCGAACTTTCTTAACCTTATCGTATAATACTGCCGGATAAAAATCCTCCCTTCCATTCTTGTTCAATATGGTATACACACCATGAAAGATGAATTTCATTTCATCCACATTCGAAATGGTGATATCATACTGTTTTAACCGAGTTACACTGTTGGCATTTTCAAGCAGTGCTGGTGGGATTTCGGAAACTTTATAATTCTGGGAAAAAAGCGAAAAGTTTAAAAGCAGGACGATGGGTAGCAGGACCAATCTCATGTATTATTCTTTATTTTTTGTATCTATTATTATGGTTACCGGGCCATCATTTACTAGGGAAACCTCCATCATGGCCCCAAAAGAACCTGTTTGAACTGGGCGTTCGCACTGTTCTTCCAGTTGTTTTACAAATTGTTCGTAGAGGGGAATAGCCTGTTCGGGACGTGCCGCTTTAATGAAGGAAGGACGATTGCCTTTCTTCGTGCTCGCGTGCAAGGTGAATTGACTCACCACCAAAAGCTCCCCATCTATGTCGTGAATGGAACGGTTCATGGCTCCACCCGAATCGGAAAAAACCCTGAGGTTGGCAATCTTCTTGGTTAACCAAAAAATATCCTCCTCTGAATCTTCCGTTTCTATGCCGAGCAAGATAAGAAATCCATTATTAATCTGACTACGGATTTCCGCATCAATCGTAACACTGGCCTGACTTACCCGTTGAATTACTGCTCTCATTCCGTGGCGTAAATATCCTTTCTATAATTATCCTCCTCACCCTCAAGGATTTGAAGATAACTCTTGTAACGGGACCAGGGAATTTCTTCCCGTTCCAGGGCTTCCTTTATAGCACATTTTGGTTCTTGCAAATGCAGGCAGTTATGGAATTTGCATTCCGATTTCAAAGCAAAAAATTCTGGAAAATAGTCCCCCAATTCTTCCTTTTCAATCTCAACCAAGCCAAATCCTTTAATTCCCGGGGTATCGATAATACGGGCACCAAATGAAAGGTCGTGCATTTCGGCAAAGGTGGTGGTGTGCTGTCCTTGTGCATGTTGCTCTGAAATTTCAGATGTTTTTAAATTGAGCCCAGGCTCCAGTGCGTTTACGAGGGTTGATTTGCCCACACCACTATGTCCGGAGAACATACATACCTTGCTATCCATCAACTGCTTTACCTTGTCGATGTTCTTCCCGCTCTTTGCGGAAATACCAACACATTCGTACCCTATCTTTCTGTAGATTGAAGCCAAATATTTTACCTCCAATAGCTCCTCCTCCGAATAGGTATCAATTTTATTGAACAACAACACCGCCTGAACATCATAGGCTTCAGCAGTTACCAAAAAGCGGTCGATAAAGGTGGTGAAGGTGGGTGGATTGTTTAAGGTAACCAGCAAAAAAGCAATGTCTATATTTGCTGCAATGATATGGGTCTGTTTGGAAAGATTTACCGATTTCCGAACGATGTAGTTTTCGCGATCATCGATTGCCGTGATCACCCCAATGGTTTCGTCACCTTTGGTTTCCACATCAAAATGCACGTGGTCTCCAACGGCTACGGGGTTGGTGCTTTTTATTCCTTCTATTCGGAATTTACCTTTGATTCGGCATTCATAGAACACACCATTCTCGGCCTTTACGGTATACCAGCTTCCGGTAGATTTGTAAACCGTTCCTCTCATCGTCACAAAATTCTAAATTTTGTACGAGATAGACCGCATTATTCCACTTATATTTGAATCTCTTTTAAATAATAGAACTATGAAAAAATTGCTTTTTGCACTGGTTTGCTTGTTGGCCTTCCAATCGAATTCTCAAGCACAGACCTATGAGTATCAAATTGTGACCGTGGTTGAATCTATCATTCCGAATGGATTGGGAAGATCTCGAATGATTTCGACCAATGCCGAACGGGATTACAAAGAATTTACCAGCACGCGCACCGAAGAAGATAACGATAGAAACAAATCGGATCGTGGTGATATTCGCGTAAAGGATTTTGACGAAACCAAGCTTTTGAACTTTTTCAATCTAGGTGGCATCCGTTTTCAGAATATTGCCGCCAATGATGCCGTGGTAACTTCTAAAATAAACGACATGGCCGCTCAAGGATGGGAACTGGCTTTCGTAAACAGTGGCGTGGAAAGTTACGCCGGCAAAGGGGATGACAATGGTATTTATGTCACCCGTTACATTTTCAAGCGAATGAAACAATAAAAGAAAAGCCTGCTACTGCAGGCTTTCTTTTTGTTTGGAAACAATTTTGTTTTGGTGATTGATGGATTCTTGGTGAATCGCTTTGAAGATTCTCAATATGAATTCTTCACTCAAAGCATGTTCCTCTCCTTCTAAGATCATGCGTCCCAGAATTTCATTCCATCGTTTCGATTGTAAAATCGCCACATTATTTGCTTGTTTCAAGCGCCCGATATCATCGGCAATTCGCATACGTTTTCCCAGCATCTCGATGAGCTGACGGTCTACCACATCGATTTTGGTTCTTAGGGTGGCCAGTTTATTTTGATACTCGGCCGCTTCTCCCTCTTCTTTACGAATCTTAAGGTCGATGGTCATTTTCTTCAACGTTTCCGGAGTTATTTGCTGACTGGCATCGCTCCAGGCGTTATCGGGATCGTGGTGGGTTTCCACCATCAAACCATCATAATTCAAATCGAGAGCCGTTTGACACAATTCGAAGATGATATCCCTTCTTCCCGCAATATGGGAAGGATCCAAAATCAACGGCAAATCTGGAAATCGGTTTTGTAAATCAATAGCGATTTGCCATTCGGGATTGTTTCTATAGCGCGTTTTTTCATAGGTTGAAAACCCTCTGTGAATAACACCCAGTTTCGTGGTACCTGCTTTATAAAAACGCTCTACTGCCCCTAACCAAAGGGATAAATCCGGATTTACTGGGTTCTTTATCAAGACTATTTTATCGGTTCCTCTAAGTGCATCAGCAATCTCTTGAACAATAAAAGGGGAAACCGTAGTACGTGCTCCTATCCAAAGGATATCCACGTCGTTCTCTAAAGCAAGGTCTACGTGATGCGCGTTTGCCACTTCTGTTGTGGTGAGCATCCCAGTTTCTTCTTTGGCTCTTTTCAACCATTTAAGACCAAGGGCCCCTACTCCTTCGAAGTTACCGGGTCGGGTTCTTGGTTTCCATATACCTGCCCGCAATACGGTGGCATCACTATCTTTTAATTGATGGGCAATCGTAAGCAATTGCTCTTCGGTTTCTGCACTACAAGGCCCTGCAATCACCAATGGATGGGCCAATTCCATTTGCTCCAACCAGTTTCTAAGCTCTTTCTTATTCTCCATTTTCCAATACGTTTGTCAGGTTACTGGGAATGTTCTCACGATTTTGGGTATAGGTCCCCAGTAATTTGAAATTCTTCACATAAGGTTCCAACGCATCAATAGCCTGAGTAAGTTGTTCAGGATTTTCGAAAGTCACATCCACAAAGAAAGCGTATCTCCATGGAGTTCCAAGAACTGGCAGTGACTGAATTTTGGTAAGATTGATTTCATGTGAAGCAAATATCTGCAAGGCCTTGCTCAGGGATCCCACTTCATGACCCAATTGGAACTTCACCGATGCCTTGTTAGGTGTTTTACGGCTTAAACTCGCGCCGCGATTTCCGATAAGCACAAAACGGGTATGGTTTTCTTCAATATCTTGAATATTACTATCCAAAATTTTCAGACCATAGCGTTCCGCCACTTGTTTCCCGGCAATAGCCGCAACACCTTGTAAGTTGTTCTCGCTGATTCGTTTGGCTTCACTAGCGGTGTCCTTTCCTTCAATAATTTTGAATTGAGGCGGAAACCTTCTTAGGTATTTGGTACATTGAAGCAAAGCCACTGGATGGGAGTGTACCTCGAAGATATCGATAATAGATTCCGATTCCAACGCCATCAAATACATTTGAATGTTGAGGAATACCTCATCCAATATTTCAAAATCACCGGCCTCCACTAAATTATAGTTGGGCAAGATGGAACCAGCAATGGTGTTTTCTATAGCCAACACCCCATAATCAGCCTTGTTGTTTTTTACACTTTGGGTAACCCCATCAAAAGAATCGCATTTAACCAATTCTACTTTTTGTCCTGGAAACAGTTTTTGAACTGCCTCGTCATGGAAAGATCCTTCAATCCCCTGAATCGCAATTTTCATACTCATGATTTTTGTTGCAAAAAAAAACCCGGAAGTACATCCGGGCTTTTCTTTATAATCGTTTCACTCAATTACATATTCACCCGGTTCCTTCCAGAAAAGTAAAAAAACCAAAAGTTGAAATATGTGAAAAAAGTGTTCATTTGTTCGTTTTGTTGTTGCTAAAGTAAACAATACTTTAAAACAACAAAATCTTTTTTGCGTTTTTTTAATTGCGTAGCTTTACCCACGAAAGTATGTCGATCGAAGTTAAAGATATCTCCAAAGCCTACGGCCAACAATTGGCCGTAGATCAAATTTCCTTCTCGATTCAAAAAGGGGAGATCGTTGGTTTTTTAGGGCCCAATGGTGCTGGAAAATCTACACTGATGAAAATTCTAACCACCTATTTGGAGCCCTCCAGTGGAACGGCGTCTGTGAACTCCCATTCCATCGCAACGGAGAAAAAGCAGGTACAACAGTCGATTGGGTATCTCCCCGAGCACAATCCTCTCTATTTGGATATGTATGTTCGGGAATACTTGGCATTCAACGCAAGGGTATATGGCGTGGACCAGAATAGGATTGAAGAAGTTATTGAATTGACGGGATTGAAACCTGAAGCCCATAAAACCATTCAACAGTTGTCGAAGGGATATCGGCAACGGGTAGGATTGGCCAATGCCTTGCTCCACGATCCTGAGGTGCTCATTTTGGATGAACCCACCACGGGATTAGACCCCAATCAGTTAGTAGACATCCGAGAGATGATAAAGACTATCGGAAAAAACAAAACCGTACTACTTTCTACCCATATCATGCAAGAGGTGGAAGCCATCTGCGATCGCGTGATCATAATCAACAAAGGCGTGATTGTATTGGATGAAACCTTGGCGGATTTATCCAAAAATCAAGGTCAAATCATCGAGGTGGAGTTTGACTACCGGGTTGAAGAACAAGCGTTGCAAGAGATTCACTTGGTAAAAAAGGTTGAAAATATTGCTGGTTTTTTATATCATTTACATTTCGACACAAAAGAAGATATGCGTGCCAAGGTGTTCGATTTCGCCCATGACAATGGGTTAAAGATTTTACAGTTGCACCAGAAGAACAAATCCTTGGAACAACTGTTTATTTCCCTTACTCGAAAATAAGTTGCCCCGTAAATAACTCCTCTACATTCACCTGGGGCGGTCGATTTACCGATATCACATCGCCCAATCCAGTAATTGTGCCTTGAATCAAATTTTGTGGATTCACAATCATTTTATTGGTGCTGCGATGAAAAAGATAGACATTATCTACTTCCAGTTCGGCTCCTTCGACACGAGCATCCCCATCATACAACCCAATATGTGCGGTGAGCGATCTTCCTTTTAGATAAAATTTGGACACTCCGTTAGCTGAAATGTCTATGTTGTTTACCTGAAGATCATTAAATATAAAATCCCCATCTATATGGAATTCATCGGCCTGAATCCTGTCTTCAGAAACAAGCGACAAATTGTTGAATTTGATAGGACCTACCCCTTCCACGGCCAGTCCAGAGCTATTCCGTATCTCCAAGTCCTCTCTTTTAACTCTTACAAAAACTTTGGTAACACCATAGTCACGTGTGTAATTACAGCTGTTTCTGTCACTTACTTTTAAGATGCTGTCTTCCACACGGACCAAAACTTCATTCATCAAATTCTCACCAGTTTCCACAATGACCTGTTCGGGTTCACCATAGGCAACATAGAGTTTGACACGATTCCAAACGATAATGCTATGAAACCCTTCCAAATCGTATTCCTGTGCCACCAAGGTTCCCGTATTTTGAAAACAATCCCAGGCATTGTCACTGTTGCAGCTAACCAAGAATACCACTCCAAAAATGATGCTTATAATTCTTTTCATGTCTAAATTCTAACTCCTACACCAAATTCAACCGCTTCTGCCTTACCCCAATGTGCCCTCAAGGTAATGGCAGCAAAAAAACGATCATTAAAAAAGTACCTTTTCATTCCCAATCGGTTGTAATACGGCTTTTCAAACTCGTACGGCCAATATACATACTTTCCTAATTGAGCCACAAAGGCCAATCTGTTAAAACGCAGTTCATGACCTATAAAAACTCCGATCCTTCTGTAATCGGTGCCCTCTTCAATTCCATCGGCAGGAAATGCAATCCGTCGGTAATTGATCAAATGAATCAAGAAATCTGAAAATATGAAATCGACACCAAGTTGAAAAGTACTTTTGTAGTTAATTCGTTTATCGGCAAAGAAGGAGAAAACATAAAAGGGATATTGCCCCAAACCATTCACGTCGGCTTCATTTACCCCCGTTCGGAAAGCAAAATTACCACGAATGCGCTCCGCATAATTAACACTTCGCCACGAACCATGGGTGATTCGCGTGGGAAAGTTAATGATGTTTGGCTGGTAACTTATCCCGGCGCTGAAATACATGGTATTCGTACTACTGTTAGGTGATTTAAGATTGGCATTGGAATAGTGGATAATACCAATCCCAAAGTGAGCACCGAAACCTTTGTACAAATTCTCCCGTGCTAAGGTCACGTCGAAGGTTGTTGAACTTAAAAACCGACTTCCATATGCATTGTTATCAAAGTTATTCTCGGGGTCGTATGGGTTGGCGGTAAAGCCAATTCCTTGGCCCACGGTAAGTCGCAACCACCGACTCAGGGCATAGAATGTAAAATGGCCATAGGCCCCATAGACCTTTCCCAGATAGGGGTTTTTTAAGTCTTGATACGTAATGGTCAAACCGTAATCGGGATAATTATAACGACTTTCCCATTCGTTCCAACCGTAGGTTTTTCTATTAAATCTGAAAATGAATCCTTTGGGATGATCGACGATCAAATGCGCGATGTCGGCATTATGCTCCAGGATACTACCATAGAAATAATCCAATTCGAAAGAAACCGGTTTGACTTCTTTCCACTGACTCACAACCATTTGGCTGCACAAACCAAAAATAAGTAGGAGTAAAGGATTCTTCATAGCGTTTGAGAGGGTGTAAATATACACTAATCTTCAAACAATGACAGGGATTTATAGTGGCTTCCAATTAGGAAAACTTCCCTGCGAACACGTGTTATTTATTCTACAAAATTTACGACATCCATGAATGCCTTAACCAAAAACGGAAATTTCGAAAGTTTATTGAACAAACACTCCCACTAAAAGATGTTGGAAGCGATTTTTTTAATGTTCAAACTTTTTCCCATGGAATAGTAATGTACCACTGGTACCCCACGGGCTACAAGCTCTTTACTTTGGGCGATACACCATTCAATACCCACTTCACTAACGGCATCATTGTCCTTGCATTTGATTACCTCTCCAATCAAATCATCCGGTAAATCCACATTGAATCGATGTGGAATCAGATTCAATTGTTTTTTGGTCACCAAGGGTTTCAAACCAGGAATGATAGGAACTGTAATCCCTGCTGCTCGGCATTTATCCACAAAGTCGAAATATTTCTTGTTGTCGAAAAACATCTGGGTAACCACATACGTGGCCCCATTGGCAATTTTCTTTTTCAAAAAATGAATATCGCTCTCCATACTCGGGGCCTCCATGTGTTTCTCTGGATAGGCCGCTACCCCAATACAAAAATCGGTAGGCGCTGTATTTTGTAGGGCTTCGTCCAGATACTTTCCTTGGTTTAAGGCAGCGATCTGACTCACCAATTCACTGGCATAGCTATGACCTTCCTTTTCTGGAACAAAATAGGTTTCACTTTTCACTGCATCCCCTCGAAGGGCCATAACATTATCTATTCCCAAGAAGCCTAAATCAATGAGAAAATTCTCTGTATCCTCTTTGGTAAATCCGCCGCACAAGATATGCGGAATGGCATCCACTTCGTATTTGTTCTGTATGGCGGCACAAATCCCAACTGTTCCCGGGCGTTTACGAACCACTTGTTTTTTCAAAAGCCCGTTCCCAACTTCCTGGTACACATATTCCTCTCTGTGATAGGTCACATCAATAAAAGGCGGATTGAATTCCATGAGCGGGTCTATGGCGTCGAAAATAGACTGTATGTTCTGACCCTTTAATGGGGGAAGGATTTCGAAGGAAAATTGCGTTTTCCTATTGGCTTGTTCTATATGTTCGGTTACTTTCATTCTACGATATTTGGTTGTAGCCATCTTTTGGCTTCATTCAAATCACAATTCTTTCTTCGGGCATAGTCGGTCACCTGGTCCATTTTTATTTTTCCAAGTCCAAAATACCGCGCTTCGGGATGCCCAAAATAATAGCCCGAAACGGAGGCGGCTGGCCACATGGCCAAACTTTCCGTGAGCTTCACACCAATGTTTTCTTCCACATGAAGCAATTTCCAAATGGTTTGCTTTTCCTGATGGTCGGGGCAAGCGGGATATCCCGGTGCTGGCCGAATACCCTTGTATGATTCCTTGATTAATTCTTCATTGGAAAGATTTTCTTCGGAAGCATAGCCCCAGTATTCCTTGCGTACCCGTTCGTGTAAATATTCTGCATAGGCTTCCGCCAAACGATCGGCCAAGGCTTTTACCATAATAGCAGCATAATCATCATGCTTTCTTTCAAATTCATTCGCCAATGCTTCCGTACCAAAACCTGCAGAAACACAAAAACAGCCGATATAATCTTGGATTCCTGATTCCAAAGGAGCAATGAAATCGGACAAGGCCAGATTCGGTCTCCCGACCGCTTTTTTCGACTGCTGCCGAAGGGTATGGAAAATAAACGATTTACCCTCATGCTGCAATTGAATATCATCTTGGTTCGCCTGATTGGCAGGAAATAAACCGAAAACTGCTTTTGCCTTCAATTGTTTTTTTCGAATCAATTCTTTGAGCATTTCCCTGGCATCATGGTATACTTCGGTAGCTTGTTTTCCAACGACCGAATCCTCTAAGATTTCAGGGAATTTCCCATGAAGGTCCCAACTTCTGAAAAATGGCGACCAGTCGATGTAAGCGGTGAGTTCTTCCATCGATTGGTTTTCGATTACCTGAATTCCTAAGTGGTTTGGTTTCCTGATAGTGAATTCAGACCATTCTAGTTGCAACTTATTGTCGCGTGCCGCTTTGATGGAAATATATTCCTTCAACCCTTGTCGTTTCCAAAAACCTTCCCGCAGTTGTTGATATTCAGATTTTATTGTTTCCCTAAACGTTGCATTTTCACGTTGTTTCAATAGTTCACCCACCACGGTCACAGCGCGTGAAGCATCATTGACGTGAAGGACCGTTTGTTCGTATTCCGGATCGATTTTCACGGCCGTGTGGGCCTTACTGGTCGTGGCTCCCCCTATGAGTAAGGGAACTTTAAAACCTTGACGCTGCATTTCCTTGGCCAGAAATACCATCTCGTCCAGACTGGGTGTAATCAATCCACTAAGACCAATGACATCAACGTTTTCCTCTTTAGCGGTGGCAATGATTTTTTCTGGGGGAACCATGACTCCCAAATCGATAATCTCGTAATTATTGCAGGCCAAAACAACAGACACAATATTCTTTCCGATATCATGTACATCCCCTTTAACTGTGGCCATTAAAATTTTACCATTCGAACTTGTAGTAGTGTCTTTATCGGCTTCAATAAAAGGCAATAAATAGGCCACCGCCTTTTTCATAACCCTAGCGCTTTTCACCACCTGGGGCAAGAACATTTTTCCACTACCAAAAAGATCTCCCACCACATTCATTCCCTTCATCAAATGACCTTCAATCACTTCTATGGGCTTTTCAACCGACCGGCGGGCCTCTTCCACATCTATGGCAACAAAGGCATCGATTCCCTTTACCAGGGCGTGGGTGATGCGTTCTTGCAAAGGTTCTTGGCGCCAAGCTAGATCGACTTTCTTGCTCTCCTTGGTTCCTTTTACGGTTTCCGCAAATTCCAAAAGGCGTTCGGTAGCATCATCCCTTCGATCCAGAATCACGTCTTCCACATATTCCAATAGATCCTTCGGAATTTCATCGTATACTTCGAGTAAGGCTGGATTAACGATACCCATATTCATCCCTGCTTGAATGGCATGATAGAGAAATACTGAATGCATGGCTTCACGTACTACATCGTTCCCGCGAAAACTGAAGGAAACGTTACTAACTCCACCACTTACACTGCAATAGGGTAAATTTTGACGAACCCATCGGGTCCCTTCAATGAAATCGACTGCATTGCGTCGGTGCTCCTCCATCCCAGTTGCCACAGGAAAAATATTTAAATCGAAAATGATGTCCTCGGGAGGAAACTTCACTTTTTCAACTAACAAGTCGTACGAACGTTTAGCGATTTCAATTCGCCGTTCGTAGGTATCTGCCTGTCCCTCCTCATCAAATGCCATAACGATAACGGCGGCTCCATACCGCTTGATCAATTTTGCCTGATGCAAAAAGACGGCCTCCCCTTCTTTCAAACTGATAGAGTTTACTACACATTTCCCTTGCACAACCTGCAATCCTGCTTCGATGATGTCCCATTTGGAACTATCAATCATGATTGGGATTCGGGAAATATCCGGCTCGGCCATGACCAGATTTAGGAAGGTGACCATGGCCGACTTTCCGTCAATAAGACCATCGTCCATATTGACATCCAATATTTGAGCCCCTCCTTCTACCTGATGTCTAGCAATCTCAAGTGCTTCTTCAAATTTCCCTTCTTTTATCAAACGCAAAAAACGACGGGAACCCGCCACATTGGTTCGTTCCCCTACATTGATAAAATTGCTTTCTGGGGTGATGACCAAGGGTTCCAAGCCCGATAATTTGAGATAACGGTTTTCGGTTTGCATTAAAAAGGTAATTTGCTTAAATCAACATTTCCGCCGGAAAGGATAATCCCCACTTTTTTATTGGCAAAGCGCTCAGGATCTTTACGAACTGCAGCTAGCGCCACCGCACTGGAAGGCTCTACCACAATCTTCATTCGCTCCCACAAAAGTTTCATGGCTTCTACTATTTCTTCTTCTGTAACCCGAACGATTCCATCGACATATTCTTTAAGAATCGGAAAGTTTACATCCCCAAGGTGGGTACGTAAACCATCGGCAATAGTGTTGGTTGCTTCATTGTCTTCAATTTTACCAGATTGAAGAGAACGATAAGCATCATCCACATTTTGGGGTTCGGCGCCTACTGTTTTCGTGCCATTTCCAAAATAATGAACTGCCAAAGCCGTTCCTGCCAGGAGTCCGCCACCACCCACCGGAGACACCACATATTCTAGTTGAGTTGTATCTTCCAATAATTCTAGGGCTGCTGACGCATTTCCCAGAATTACTTCGATTTGATTGGAGGGGTGTAGAAAGGTAGCTCCGTACCTTTTTACGATTTCATTGGCCGCTGTTTCCCTAGCCTGTAAGGTAGGTTCGCAAAAGATAACCTCTCCACCATATCCTTTTACTGCGGCAACTTTTACTTCGGGCGCATTATTTGGCATAACGATATAGGCAGGTATACCAAGGTTTTTTGCTGCCAAGGCCACTGCCTGTCCGAAGTTCCCGGAGGAATGGGTAACCACACCTGCTTTTTTCTGTTCGGCCTGTAGCGACTGAATGGCATTTACTGCACCACGCATTTTGAATGCCCCCATCTTTTGTAGGTTTTCACACTTAAAACACAAGGTTGCGCCGGCCCAATCATTCAATTGATGGGAGGTCAATATCGGAGTTCGATGCACCCAAGGTTTGACTCGGGTGTAGGCATCCAAAAGGTCTTGTTTCACTGGAATCATACGGTAATAATCTTTTTTAGGGCTCTCGGCTTATATTTTTTGGCAACTTCCGAAATAATTCGAATGTGTTCCGGTGTCGTTCCACAACAGCCTCCAACAACGTTCACAATTCCTTTCTCGAGATAGGATTCGATCTGGGCCGCCATCTGTTCGGGCGTCTCGTCATAGGCACCGAAGGCATTCGGCAGACCCGCGTTGGGATAGGCTGAAATGGCTAGGTCGGTCCGATGGGCAATGACCTCCAAATGGGGTTCCAGCTGACTCGCCCCTAAGGCACAATTGAACCCAATGCTTAGCAAGGGAACATGCTCAATGGAAATTAGAAATGCCTCAGCCGTTTGCCCAGATAAGGTCCTTCCCGAGGCATCCGTTATGGTACCACTCACCATAACGGGCACTTCGATATTCCTTTCCTCTTTTATTTCTTCAATCGCAAAAAGCGCCGCCTTGGCATTTAAGGTATCGAAAATGGTTTCAACCAGAAGTAGATCGGAGCCTCCATCCAACAACCCTATTGCTTGTTCTTTATAAGCATCCTTCAATTCATTGAAAGAAATGGCTCGATATCCAGGATTGTTTACATCTGGGGAAAGGCTTGCTGTTTTGTTAGTGGGCCCCATGGCACCTGCTACAAACCTTGGTTGTTTTGGATTTTTCGTAGTAAACTCTTCGGCGACCTGCTTTGCAATCTTCGCAGATTCGTAATTCATCTCATACACCAAGTCTTCCATACCATAATCGGCCATGGCAATCCGAGTGCCGGAAAAGGTATTGGTTTCTACGATATCGGCGCCCGCTTCGAAGTACTTCCTGTGAATCTCTGCTATGGCCTGTGGTTGGGTAATGGACAACAAGTCATTGTTCCCTTTTAGGGGCTTCGGAAAATCCTTAAATCGATTCCCACGAAAATCCTCCTCGGTAAATTGATACCGTTGCAGCATGGTCCCCATAGCCCCATCCAACACCAAAATCCGCTCTCTTAAAAGTTGTTCAATTGTCTGCATAAAAAATTGTGTCTAAAACATTAGACATAAAAATTAAGTTACCGAAAAGAAGAGGAATGCATTTGGGTTATCTGCTCCTTTGAGGATAGAATGTAGCACCTTCTTTGTAGGACAAAGGGTTGCTAAGGCTTCAAAGGGTCTATTCCCTCCACCTTTCTTGATAACATAATCAATAAATGTATGAACTGCCAGCAAAGTAAAGGCATAAAAATGTCTTTACCAAT
>CAZOSF010000005.1:32999-35847 GCA_964582415.1 uncultured Alteromonas sp. | reverse complement strand
AACACTTCCAGATAGGCTGTGGTATATTTCGGAGTAAAAATATCGATGTTCAAATGGAGACGGTCGATCAAACGTTTGGCATGCAAATAGGTTGCTTTAGTATTATACCCAGTGTCGCACCAAATTACGGGAATATCGGGCTGCACCCGAGTAACTGCGTGCAAAATTGCGGCGGAATAGCTTCCAAAACTGGTGGTCACAATGGGCCGTTCGGAGTATTCCAAGACGAACCTTATAATCTCTAAAGGATCCTCAAACCGTACGTTCAAATTGAAGAGCTGAACGTTCTGTGGCGTGATTTTATTCATTTAATCCTATCGACTTAATAGAGTTTTCAAATTTAGGACTTCCGTTTCAAAGAAAAAAATTACTCCCTAGCCATTTTTTACAAATTCGTCTAGGGTAGTATTTTCAAGGATCGACAACGTATTGTCCCGTACCTGAATCATCAAACTATGTACATCGCATTTTCCTTCATCAGGACAATCGTCGCAGCGTTCGTAAAAATTCAGGCTTACACAAGGCACCATAGCAATTGGCCCTTCCAAAATTCGATAGAAGGCCGCAATTGGTGTTTGTCGCGTTCTATCCAAGAGGTAATAACCTCCCCCCTTTCCTTTTTTACTTCCCAAATACCCGGCTTTCCGAAGGGATAGGAGTATGCTTTCCAGAAATTTCTGAGAAATGTTTTCGGCTTCCGAAATGGTTTGAATTTGGATAGGCCCATTCCCCTCCTGTCGTGCGAGGAAACTGAGGGCCTTTAAACCGTATTTTGTCTTTCGGGAAAGCATCACCTAAATTTAATAAATTTTTTCTCCATTTAAGAAAATGCTATAGGTAACTGGGACGCACCCTTCGAGTGTAATTGTCGCAGAGCAATAGTCATTAAAACTCATGGAGGCTGCACGCAAGGCCTTTTCCGGAAGAATCTCCCCTTCCAAATGGATGGTAACATGAATACTTTCAAATGGATTTGCTTTTCGCACTTCTTTCCTAACTGCTTCTGCTTCCAAGCTATATGAATGAACCACCTGGCGTTGTTTTTTCAATACATACAAGATGTCCATCGCATTGCAACCCGCTACCGACATCAACATGAGTTCCATCGGGCTTACTCCTTTGACTTCCTCCATGGCCTGATTATCCAATAATACGGTATTCCCAGAGGCACCCTTAGCCTCCAGCAGAAATTTGTCGTTAATTCGCTCTAAGGTTATTTTCATGGTTTATATTTTTTCACTCAGTCTTAGGATATCCCCAAACACACCTCTTGCCGTTACCGCAGCTCCAGCTCCAGCCCCTTGAATCACTATGGGATGCTTTCCATAGGTTTCGGTATAGATTTCAAAGAGAGAATCACTCCCTTTTAATTGACCCAAAACACTGTTTTTTGGAACGATTTCCAGCTGAACAGAAAGGCGTCCACCCTCCTCCAACATAAGATCTCCCGATAAATCGGCTACATAGCGGAACACATGGTTCTTGGGTAGGTTTTTTCTCTTGATATGGTAAGGAACATCCAAATCGGTTAACTGTTTTAAGAAGGTTTCTGCATCAACTTTACGCAATTCTTTTGGAATTAAATTCTGTATGTTGATGTCGTCCCACTCGTTAGTCAAATCCAATTCCCTAGCTAAGATAAGAAGTTTTCGCGCTACATCCCCACCCGAAAGATCCTCCCTGGGATCGGGTTCGGTATAGCCATTTCGTAACGCACTGAGAACAACCTCACTAAAGGGTTCATTACCCTCAGAAAATCGATTAAAAATATAACTGAGTGAGCCTGAGAACACCCCTCGTATTCGGGTAATATTTTCGCCAGAGAGATGGAGTAACTTGATGGTATCGATTAAAGGAAGACCTGCCCCCACATTGGTTTCATATAGATACTCCTTGTGGTGAAAAGACAAAATATCCCGGAGTTTTCGATACGATTCCAAGGCACCCGTATTGGCGATTTTGTTGGAAGACACCAAATGAAACCCGTTGGCTATTAGAAATGGGTAATGTTGCACAAATTCTTTCGACGCCGTATTATCAACAGCAATACAGTGAGCGAAATTCTGTTTTCTCGCATACTCCACTACCGCCTGGAGATCATACGTATCTGCTCCCTCTGAAATTCTTGTTCTCCAATCGACATCGATATCCTGGCCCAGATAGATACCTGTGGAATTTGCTACACAGAAAATATTCAGTTCGATATTTCGACGGGCGGCCAATTCCTTTTGTCTAGCCACCAACTGATCGATAAGTTGAGCTCCCACATTTCCTCTTCCGAAAAGCGCAAGATATACCTTCTTCCTCCGTAAACCACCCAGATCGATGCGTGGTTCAGGACGTACTTCTACAGCTGTACTCATTGGATTTAGGAAATTACCGCTTCTTGTTTAAAGGCTAACTTTTGAAAGGTATAGGCCAAGTCGGTTATCAGATCTTCCGCTTCTTCTATACCACAGGATAGTCGAATCAAGGAATCCTGAATCCCTGCTTGTAATCTTCTTTCCCTAGGAATGGAAGCATGCGTCATCTGTGCAGGATGACATAACAAACTCTTAACGCCCCCCAAACTCTCGGCCAGTTTGAAGTATTCGGTTTGGGTAACAAACGTATTTGCTGCTTCTTGATGGTCTTCTTTCAAACTGAAGGAAACCACCCCACCAAACAGTCCGTTTTGTTGCTTTTTGGCAATTTCATGGTTTTTATGACCTTCTAATCCCGGATAATATACTTGATCCACTGCCTCATGAGCGGCAAGAAACGTAGCCACCTTCAACGCATTTTCACATTGTTTACGGTATCGTAAATCGAGCGTTTCAATCCCTCGAATGGTTAGGAAACAGTCCCA
>CAZOSF010000005.1:28560-32899 GCA_964582415.1 uncultured Alteromonas sp. | reverse complement strand
TTTTAAGGTGGGATTGGTAGGCGATTCAATCCAGATGAGTTTGGTTGCACTTGAAATTGCTTCGGCCACATTTACTGCATCGGTGGTATCTACATACTTGATGGTGATACCCAATTTTTGATACAAATGGGTAAAGAGACGATAGGCCCCTCCATAGATGTCATCCACGGCGATGATTTCATCCCCGGTACTGAGTTGTTTTAAAACGGCATCGATAGCTGCCAAGCCCGTGGCAAAAGCAAAAGCCGAATGACCATTTTCCAGTTTTGCCACCAAATCTTCCAAAGCCTTTCGGGTTGGGTTGTTGCTTCTGGCATAGTCAAAACCCTTGTTTACTCCAGGCGCTTCTTGAATAAAGGTGGAGGTTTGATACACAGGGACGGAAATTGCCCCGGTTAGCGGATCGCTAGGTACTGAATGAATAATTTTTGTTGCGTTCATTTTTCTTTTTTTTGAGTTAAACGAAATTGAAAAACCCAAAGCCAAATGCGTCCGAAGACGTATTTACAGAAAAATGTTATAAAGAATGAATAGCACCAAGTCCCGAAAGAACTTGGGTCGCTGTTATCTATCACCACGGGGTGTAGAATTTAGCACCTTCTCCGTGTGGGCACGAAGGGTTGCTAAGGCTTCATCGGGTCTATTCCCTCCACCTTTCTTGATAACATTTCAGTAAAGTATTGAACTTTGCGTGCACAAATCTTTCAAAAGATTTCTGAAAATTCCAAATTATGGATGCAATTTTTTATTGAGAGCAGACTTCTCTTGAATAATTTCGGGAATCGAGCGACCTTCAATATTGCTTTCCAGCCAAGAAAGAATATCCAGGTATAGAAAGCTTCTACGTTCATAGGGATCGTTCTCCAACTCCTTCAATTTGGTATGCAATTTTTGAAATTCCTTCTTGATATCATGCGGATAAATATCTCCTAAACCTCTCAAAAATTTAATCATCTCCCGCTGCACCTGATACAAATCTTCCATCTTGATCAGGAATTTGTACGTACTCTTTATGAGGCGTTCCAAATGATAATCTTCTCCTGCTTCATAATGGGCTACCAAATTCAAAATTCTAGAGAAACACAAGAGATCCTCTCTCATTTCCAAAGATTTGTTGCTAATGATCTTATCCAGATATTTGATGCATCCTTTGTTGTCCCCTACCCCAAAATACAGACAGGCAATTTTATAATAGAAAATCATCACGTGGTGTTCATCTATCTTATCACGATAGGTTTCAATGCCTTTAAGAACCGGTTCCACCAACGACAATCCCTCTTGAAAACTACCTTCCATAAAGTGCAGGTTCAACTTGTGGGAATAGCGATAGAGAAATGCCAAACTTTGAACGTTTTCCCTATTCGGAAAATCGTCCTGTTCTAGTGTTTTTTCCAATCGATGCAAGGCTTCCCGAAAGCGTGGAATATCTCCGATAAAAAAGAGGGCTTCCAAAAGATATTGTTGCCCCCTCAAGAAGAATACTGGGTTCAGTACAATCATATGGGGGTAGGTATAAAACAGTTCTGTCCACTTTAAGGAATATCGATAACAGGACAGGAAATCCTGAACCAAAAAACTATACCAGAGATGGGCATTGTACCACCAAAGTTTTTCACGAAATCCCATTTCCTCCATATCAACCCTAGGCAATCGCGTTTGAAAATACTGGGTTATGGTTTGGTATTCCTCGTCGTTTTTAACATATCCTTTTTTCAAGAAAATACCGTAAAGCTGGAGGGACAGATTCGACAATTTACTGGCGACAACATTCAACTTACTCAGGTTCTTTGCCTCCACGGTGAGTTCATCCGCCCTATTGGAAATACTTCGTGTGATGTACTGGGATTCGATGACCTTTTCCAATTCGATAATCTCGTAGGCCATGTTTTTTTCCTCATTCTCCAATGCCAAACTTTTGGCTTTGTCCAACAATTTCAAACTCTGATTGTAAAGCCCTTTATGATAAAGAATCGTGGCAAAATCGAGATTTTCCCGAATTTGTAGGCGCACATTCTGATGGATGGGATTTAGTCGTAGGCTGATTAGGATTTGCTTATAGAGATGCGCTTTAAGATTCGAAAGTTGTCGCTTCTTGATTTCCTTATTACGAAGAATTTCCGCTTCATCGTAATAGGGTAGCTTCTCCAAAATATCGAACAACGCAATGAATTTTGCATCCTCATTTACACCCAGTCGCCCAGCATACAGTCGAAACTGACGTTTTTCCGATTTGGACAAGGACTTTACCAAATCGAACAAATTATCTTTTGAAACTTTGGGCATAGTACAATTGAGATATTTATACCTCTTATTTTCAATTAGTTACATAATACACTACAAGCTTAAACGCCGTAATCATGGCAGAGAAAAACACACGTTTCCTAACTCCAAAATATAAATTCGCGTAACAATTATCAAACCTTAGTCTAAGAAATGTCAAAGAGTCAAATTCAAATTTTCGATACCACCCTTCGCGACGGTGAACAGGTGCCGGGATGTAAACTGAATACCGAGCAAAAATTAATCATTGCCGAGCAGCTGGAAAAGTTGGGTGTGGACGTAATCGAAGCAGGTTTCCCTATTTCAAGCCCCGGAGATTTTCAATCGGTGGAAGCAATTTCCAAATTGGTTAAAAATGCAACGGTTTGTGGGCTTACCAGAGCAGTTAGAAAGGACATTGAAGTGGCTGCACAAGCCTTGAAATACGCAAAGCGGCCAAGAATTCATACCGGGATCGGCACCTCCGACTCTCACATTCGCTATAAATTCAACAGTACTCGAGAAGATATCCTGCAACGTGCCTATGACTGCGTAAAATATGCAAAATCGTTTGTGGAGGATGTAGAATTTTATGCGGAGGATGCCGGGAGAACGGATAATGATTATTTGGCTCGTGTTTGTGAAATGGCCATCAAGGCTGGTGCCACCGTACTGAATATTCCAGATACCACTGGATATTGTTTACCACATGAATATGGTGCTAAAATCAAATACTTGATGGAGAACGTGAAGGGTATTGAAAAGGCTATTCTCTCTTGTCATTGTCATAACGATTTGGGATTAGCTACCGCCAACTCTATTGAAGGAGTCATTAACGGCGCTCGCCAAATTGAGTGTACTGTAAATGGCGTCGGAGAGCGTGCTGGAAATACTGCCATGGAAGAAGTGGTTATGATTCTGAGGCAGCATCCTTATTTGGATCTTGACACCAATATCAATACCCGTGAGATCTATGCAACGAGTCAGTTGGTATCGAAGCACATGGGTGTTTATACCCAACCCAATAAAGCCATTGTAGGTTCCAATGCTTTTGCCCATAGTTCGGGGATTCACCAAGATGGCGTTATTAAAAATAGGGAGACCTATGAGATTATCGACCCACACGAAGTTGGGGTTACCGAATCGGCCATTGTGTTAACCGCAAGAAGTGGTCGGGCCGCCTTAGCTTATCGCGCCAAAAAAATTGGGTATGAACTTACCAAGCTACAATTGGACGATGTGTACGAAAATTTCCTGACCTTTGCAGATAAGAAGAAAGAGATCGAAGATAGTGATATCCACACCATCATCGAGACCAGTGCAGTCTTCCAGCAAATTAAATCGGCATAATGGGAAAGACATTATTCGATAAGGTATGGGATGCCCATGTGGTCGATTCGATTGAGAATGGACCACAAATGCTTTACATAGACAAGCATTTGATTCATGAGGTAACAAGTCCGCAGGCGTTCAAAGAATTGGAAGAACGGGGCATTCCTATTTTTCGCCCCGATCAGATTGTAGCAACCGCCGACCACAATACCCCTACTCTTAATCAGCATTTACCGGTTCGGGATGCGTTGTCCAGAAATCAGCTAAAGCAACTTTCCGAAAACTGTGAAAAGCACGGAATTACGCTTTATGAATTAGGGCATCAGTATAATGGAATTGTCCATGTGATGGCGCCCGAATTGGGAATCACCCAACCCGGAATGACCATCGTTTGTGGAGATAGTCATACCTCCACACACGGTGCTTTCGGAACTATTGCCTTCGGCATAGGCACCAGTCAAGTAGCCCAAGTTTTTGCGAGTCAGTGCCTACTGCTGTCCAAGCCCAAATCATTGCGAATCACTGTAAATGGCACCTTAAAGAAAGGGGTGCTACCGAAGGATGTTATTTTGTATATCATCTCTCAAATAGGTACCAATGCAGGCACAGGATATTTCTGTGAATATGCTGGGGAAGTATTCGAGAATATGAGTATGGAAGGACGGATGACGGTTTGTAATATGAGCATTGAAATGGGCGCTCGAGGGGGGATGATCGCTCCAGATGAAACTACTTTCAACTATGTAAA
>CAZOSF010000005.1:17231-28460 GCA_964582415.1 uncultured Alteromonas sp. | reverse complement strand
GAATTTGTAAAAGGCAAACAAAAAGCCAATAATGTTACGGCTTGGTTAGTACCCGGAAGCAAACAGGTGGAAGCTCAGATTGAGGCCGAAGGGTTGAAGTCGATTTTTGAAGCAGCAGGATTTCAGCTACGACAACCGGGGTGTTCGGCTTGTTTGGCTATGAATGACGATAAGATCCCTCAAGGGGAGTATTGTGTTTCTACTTCCAATCGGAATTTTGAAGGACGCCAAGGACAAGGAGCCCGAACCATTTTGGCGAGTCCATTGGTGGCTGCAGCGACCGCTATTGAAGGAAAGATTATAGACATCACTCAATACCTGAATTAAGATGGAAAAGTTTGTAAAACTAACATCAACAGCCATTCCTTTAGAAATCGAGAATGTGGATACCGACCAAATCATCCCAGCGCGATTTCTGAAGGCAACCGACAAGCAGGGATTTGGTGATAATGTATTTCGGGATTGGCGTTTTACCAAGGACGGAAGTGAAAATGAAGGTTTTGTTTTAAATAATCCCGCTTACACCGGAAGCATTCTGGTAGCAGGCACCAATTTCGGGTGTGGTTCCAGTAGGGAACATGCTGCGTGGGCTCTGGTTGGCTATGGTTTTAAAGCCATTGTTTCCAGCTTCTTTGCCGATATTTTTAAGGGCAACTCCTTGAACAATGGATTATTACCGGTTCAAGTCACGGAAGAATTCCTTCAAACCCTAATGATGCGATTAAAGGAAAATCCGAAGACAGAAATAACCATCGATTTGGAAAATCAAACCATCGCTGTGGAAGGCACCGATTTAAAGGAATCCTTCGACATCGATCCTTATAAGAAAACTTGCATGCTGAATGGGTATGACGACATCGACTACTTATTAAGCCATAAAGATAAAATTGAAGCCTACGAGGCTCAGAACAACTTTTGATATGAAACTAAAAATTGCCGTGCTTCCTGGTGACGGTATCGGGCCAGAAGTAACCAAACAGTCCATTAAGGTTTTGAATGCCATCGCCCTGGAATTCAACCACAGTTTTCAATTTAAACATGCCGATGTGGGCGCGGTTGCCATCGACAAAACGGGCAACCCATTACCCGATGAAACTTTAGAGCTTTGTCAGTCAAGTGATGCCATTTTATTTGGCTCTATAGGCGACCCGAAATATGACAATGACCCAACGGCCCCTGTACGCCCGGAACAAGGCTTGTTGAAGCTTCGCAAATCACTTGGCCTTTTTGCCAACATTCGCCCCGTTAAGGCTTATGACACCTTGTTGGATAAGTCTCCTCTGAAAGAAGAAAATATCCAGGGAACCAATATCTCCATCTATCGGGAATTAACCGGTGGTATTTACTTTGGCGATAAACAATTAAGTGAAGACGGAAATCAAGCTTCGGATCTATGCATTTATTCCCGCGAGGAGATTGAACGCATTGCCCATTTAGCTTTTAAAGCGGCTGAAGCAAGAAATAATAAACTCACCTTAGTTGATAAGGCCAATGTATTGGAAAGTTCCAGGCTATGGAGAAAGGTGGTTACTGAAATGGCCGACGAGTACCCAAATGTTACGTTAGATTTCCTATTTGTTGACAATGCGGCCATGCAGCTTATCTTAAATCCAAAACAGTTTGATGTGATTCTCACCGAAAATATGTTTGGAGACATTCTAAGTGATGAAGCTAGTGTTATCGGTGGATCTATCGGACTTTTAGCCTCGGCGTCCGTCGGAGAAAAATACAGTCTTTTTGAACCTATTCACGGTTCCTATCCACAAGCCAAAGGAAAAGGCATTGCCAACCCCATTGCTTCTATCCTATCGGCCGCAATGTTATTGGAGCACTTTAATTTATTTGATGAAGCAGCCATGATCAATAGGGCGGTTGAAAAAGCATTGGAATTAGGAATCACAACTCCAGATCTAAACCCCACCAACAAAGCGGTAACCACTGAAAGAGTGGGAGATTTTGTAGCAGATTACATCCTGCATCCCAACGATTCGAACATGAATTTCTCGAATATCCATTTGGGACAATCTACGATTATCTAGGGAAGCAAGATGCTTTTTAGTTGTTGATAGGCCGATATTGTATCGGCCTTTTTTTATGATTAATGTTGATCGATAACCGTTTACCGTATCGGAAATTTAATTTATATCAAAAATTGAAACAATTCAGGTTTATCATTGAGATAGTCGCCATAGAAATTAAAAGCCTTCATTTTTTCAATCAATGGATACACATCTTTTGTTGACTTCAATTCGATGCCAACGACGGCACTGCCATTTTCCCTATTGGTTTTTTTAGTGTATTCAAAATGAGTAATGTCATCGTCTGGCCCCAACACTTCGGCAACAAATTGGCGTAAAGCCCCAGCCCTCTGGGGGAAGGTAACGATGAAGTAGTGTTTTAAATTCGAATACAACAACGCTCTTTCCTTAATCTCTGCTGTACGTGTGATGTCATTATTACTCCCGCTCACTACACAAACCACATTTTTCCCAACAATTTCTGATGCATAATGATCCAATGCCGAAATGCTCAAGGCTCCCGCAGGCTCCACGATGATAGCATCTTTGTTATATAGGTCGAGTATCGTCTGACAAATTTTTCCTTCGGGAACCGCAATGACGTCGTCCAATAGGTCCTTACAAATCTGAAAGGTCAATTCCCCTACCCGTTTCACAGCGGCCCCATCCACAAATTTTTCGATTTTCTCCAAGGTTGTATTCTGTCCTTTGGAAATAGAGTTTTTCATGGCCGGTGCCCCTTCGGGCTCTACTCCGATAATCTGGGTCTTAGGCGAAAGCTGCTTAAATACACTGCTTAAGCCAGAAGCCAATCCACCCCCTCCAATAGGAACAAAGACATAATCGATGGGAGAATCTAATTGATTCAATATTTCGAGTCCGACAGTTGCTTGTCCCTCGATGACCTTTTCATCGTCAAAGGGATGCACAAAGGTTTTTCCTGTTTCCTGGGCCTCCTTCATCGCCAATTGATGGGAATCATCAAAAGTATCCCCTTGTAATTTCACGGTAACGAAAGACTCCCCAAACATTTTCACCTGTTCGATTTTCTGCATGGGTGTGGTGGCGGGCATGAAAATAGTGCCTTCAATTTGCAACAACTTACAGGACAAAGCCACTCCTTGCGCATGATTTCCCGCACTGGCACAAATCACTCCTTTTGTATGTTCACCTCTGCCTAAGGAAGCCATTTTATTGTAGGCTCCCCTTATTTTATAGGAACGCACCCATTGAAGATCTTCCCGTTTCAGATGGACCTTGCAATGGTACTTATTAGACAGGCGCAAACTTTCTGTTATTGGCGTCTTGTGAACCACCCCTAGCAAACTGGAAGCTGCTTCCTGCACTTTTTCCAAAGTGGGTTTATAGGTTACCGTAGTATTCATTTGGTTATGCTTCCGCTAATTCTGGTTTTTCTGAATTGATAGATTTCATGGCCGTCATGGCTTTTCGCAACACCTTACCCACATTTTCAATAGGATGGCCTTCAATGGCTTCATTAACTTGAATCAAATCCACATTATCTACCCCCTTATTGGGAAGGGCCCTGCCAATATCGGTGGGCTGAATGGTTTTCATAAAATCTTTTAATAGCGGTTTTGCTGAATGATCGAAAAGGTAACATCCATATTCGGCGGTGTCCGAAATAATTCGATTCATTTCATATAATTTCTTACGGGCAATGGTATTGGCAATCAATGGTAATTCGTGAAGGGATTCGTAGTAGGCCGATTCCTCGATTATCCCAGAGGAAACCATTGTTTCGAACGCCAGTTCCACTCCAGCCTTCACGAAAGCTGCCATCAACACCCCATTATCGAAATACTCTTGTTCGGAGATATGTTCGGCTGTAGCCTCGGTTTTTTCAAAAGCGGTCTCTGCGGTTGCCGCCCTCCAACGAAGCAAGTCGGCATCGTCGTTCGCCCAATCTTCCATCATTCCTTTAGAGAAGGCCCCACTCATAATAGCATCCATATGCTTTTGGAAAAGGGGTGCCAATAGTTCCTTTAGGGTTTCGGACAGTTCGTAAGCACGAAGCTTTGCAGGATTGGAGAGTCGGTCCATCATATTGGTGATACCACCATGTTTCAAGGCCTCGGTAAGGGTTTCCCAACCATATTGAATCAATTTTGATGCATAGGAAGCTTCCACACCTTGCTCGACCATTTTATCAAAACAAAGAATCGATCCCGTTTGAAGCACGCCGCAGAGAATGGTCTGCTCTCCCATCAAATCACTCTTAACCTCAGCAACAAAGGAGGATTCCAATACTCCAGCCCGATGTCCCCCTGTAGCAAAAGCATAGGCCTTCGCTTGCTCCAAGCCCAGACCTTCTGGGTCGTTTTGAGGGTGAACAGCAATAAGGGTAGGAACCCCAAAACCTCGCTTATATTCTTCGCGAACTTCCGATCCCGGGCACTTTGGCGCCACCATTATCACGGTAATATCTTCACGTATTTTCATACCCTCTTCCACAATATTAAATCCATGGGAATAGGATAAGGTAGCCCCTTCTTTCATCAACGGTACTACCTTGTTAATTACAGGGGTATGTTGTTTGTCTGGAGTCAGGTTACACACCACATCGGCTGTTGGAATAAGCTGTTCGAAGGTTCCCACCCTGAAACCATGCGAGGTAGCATTATGATAGGAAGCTCTTTGTTGGTCGATGGCTTCTTGACGTAAAGCATACGATACATCCAGTCCGGAGTCTCTCATATTCAGCCCTTGATTCAAACCTTGGGCCCCACATCCCAGAATGACAATTTTTTTACCTTCCAAAGGTTGGACGCCTTTTTCAAATTCCGAAGCCTCCATAAAGCGGCATTTCCCCAATTGAGCCAACTGCTCACGTAAACTAAGTGTATTAAAATAATTTTCCATAATTCAAATTTCAGCGCTGGCAAATGCTTCCAGCATGTTGGTGATTTTCATTTCGTCTTTGGTTACTGCAATCCGTCCGGAACGCACAAATTGCATGATTCCAAAGGGTTTTAATTCTCTGTACAGCAAATCCACTTCGCTGCGTCTTCCCGATTTTTCCAGAACAAAAAATTCACGGTTTACAGTAACGATGCGGGAATTGCTATCCTTGATAATATTCTGAATCTGACGTTCCTCAAATAGCAAGTCGCTTTTGATTTTGAACAAACAGGATTCTTGGTAAATGATTTCTTCATCGGTATGATAAAAAGCCTTGATCACTTCGATTTGTTTTTCTATCTGACCAATGATTTTTCTGATCTGTTCTTCAGTAACGATGATCACTACCGTCCATCTCGAAACATGGTCGATTTCAGAAACCGAACTGCTAATGCTTTCGATGTTGATATGACGCCGTTGAAAAATGGCCGAAATACGGTTCAGCAAACCGATGTTATTTTCGGTGTATATCGATACCGTAAATAATTTTTTCTCTGTTTCCATATTTAACTCAATCTAATTTCCGATACCGACGCCCCTGTGGGTATCATCGGGAATACATTATCTTCTTTCTCTACCACTACCTCCAAGAAATAAGGGCCTTGGTGGTGCATCATTTCTTTGATGGCACCTTCCAAATCCTTACGCTGGGTAACTCGATTCGCCTCAATGGCATATCCTTTCGCGATTTGCACAAAGTCGGGGTTGGTCAGTTCGGTAGACGCATAGCGCTTGTCGAAAAACAACTGTTGCCACTGACGTACCATACCCAAGAAGTTGTTGTTCAATACCACAATTTTCACAGGCACACGGGTCTGAAAAATGGTGCCCAGCTCTTGAATGGTCATTTGATAGCCTCCGTCGCCTATAATGGCAATAACCTCCCTATCGATCGCGGCCATTTTCGCTCCAATCGCCGCAGGAAGGGCGAAGCCCATGGTTCCCAATCCACCCGAAGTGATGTTGCTTTTTGTCTTATTGAACTCAGCATACCTGCAGGCAATCATTTGGTGTTGGCCCACATCCGATACGATGGCAGCATCACCTTTTGAATGTATATTGATTTCACGGATCACTTCCCCCATGGTCAAACCCTCTTTGGTGGGGTGTAAATCATTTTTAATCACCGCTTCATATTCCACCTCGTAGAGCTTACGGAATTCCAACAGCCATGTATCGTGTGTTTTCTCCTCCAGTAACGGAAGTAGTTTGGACAAGCTTTCTTTCGCATCCCCCAATACGGCCAAATCGGTTTTTACATTTTTATCTACTTCGGCAGGGTCTATTTCGAAATGAATGACTTTCGCTTGTTTGGCATAAGTAGCCAAGTTACCGGTTACCCTGTCATCGAAACGCATTCCGATGGCAATCAGTACATCACATTCATTGGTAAGTTTGTTGGGTGCATAATTCCCATGCATCCCTACCATGCCCACATTCAACGGATGGGTAGATTTTATCGCTGAAGCTCCGAGAATGGTCCAAGCCGCTGGAATACCTGCTTTTTCTATTACCGCCTTTAATTCTTCTTCTGCTTCGCCAAGGATAATGCCCTGCCCCCAAACGATCAAGGGTTTTTTGGCTTCATTAATTAGCTTTGCAGCCGCTTCAATTTTCAAGACGTCAACGGGCGGCGCAGGTTTGTAACTGCGAATGGCTTCACACTTCTCATATTTAAAATCAAACTCTTCAAATTGAGCATCTTTAGTGATATCTATAAGTACCGGCCCTGGACGTCCACTTTTTGCAATATAAAAGGCTTTAGCGAAGACCTCAGGAATTTCGGAAGCTCGGGTGATTTGATGATTCCATTTAGTTACTGGCGTCGAAATGCCCACGATATCGGTTTCCTGAAAAGCATCGCTTCCCAACAGATGGGAACCTACTTGCCCAGTGATACATACAATAGGTGTGGAGTCGATTTGTGCATCGGCTATTCCGGTTATAAGATTAGTGGCTCCAGGACCTGATGTGGCCACAGCCACCCCTACTTTACCCGAAATTCGCGCATATCCTTGGGCGGCATGCGTTGCACCTTGTTCATGTCGGGTTAAGACATGGTGTAATTTGTCCTGATACTTGTATAACTCATCATAGACCGGCATGATAGCTCCTCCGGGATACCCATAAATTACATCTACCCCTTCTGCCAATAGGCAGCGAACCACAGCCTCGCTACCCGTAAGGCGCTCGGTTTGGGTATTGGGTTCCGATTTTTTTTGCATTGTTTGTGCTTCCATACGTTCTTTTAGAATTCATCGGTAACACAGCCTTTGGAGGCCGAGGAAACCGTATTGGCATATTTATAGAGCACCCCCCTATTGAATTTCAAAGGCGGTGCTACCCAATTTTTCTTTCGTTCCTTTAATTCTTCCTCTGAGACCACCAGTGTGATGGTTTTCGTCTCTGCATCGATAGTGATGGTATCCCCATTTTCTACCAAAGCAATAGCTCCTCCTTCTTGGGCCTCGGGAGTGATGTGTCCCACTACAAAGCCATGGGTTCCTCCCGAAAATCGCCCATCGGTTATCAAGGCAACCTCTTTTCCCAATCCTGCACCGATGATAGCTGCAGTAGGTTTTAACATCTCGGGCATACCCGGACCTCCTTTTGGACCTTCATAGCGAATCACCACCACATCTCCTTTCTGAACTTCCCCATCTCGAATACCATCATTGGCAGCGTACTCGCTGTCGAATACCTTTGCCGTACCGGAGAAACGGAGTCCTTCCTTTCCGGTGATTTTTGCCACACTGCCCTCGGGTGCCAAATTCCCGTAAAGCATCTGAAGATGACCAGTGGGTTTAATCGGTTCTTCTAAAGGAAGAATCACATCCTGTCCTTCGGCAAGATCTTCAGCATCCAATAAATTTTCAGCCAAGGTCTTCCCAGTTACCGTAAGGCAATCTCCATGGAGAAGGCCTTTTTTCAATAAATACTTCAAAACGGCCGGAATTCCACCCACAGCATGAACATCTTCCATCAGATATTTTCCGCTGGGTTTTAAATCGGCGATAAAAGGAGTGCTATCACTTATCTTCTGGAAGTCCTGAAGTGTAAAATCGATTTGCGCCGCTCTTGCAATGGCTAAGAAATGAAGGACCGCATTGGTAGAACCTCCTAAAATGGTCACCAATCGAACTGCATTTTCGAGCGACTTACGCGTTACGATATCGGAAGGCTTGATGTCTTTTTCCAACAAAACCCGGATGGCTTTCCCTGCCTCAACGGCTTCCATTTTTTTCTTCTCCCCAGTGGCAGGATTGGAGGAATTATAGGGTAACGCCATTCCCAACGCTTCGATAGCCGAAGCCATGGTATTGGCCGTGTACATGCCCCCACAGGCACCGGCTCCAGGACAGGCTTTTTCTACCACGTGTTGATATTCGGTCTCCGTCATGGTTCCCGCTACTTTACTCCCCCAAGCTTCGAAGGCAGAGACCACATCCAATTTTTTTCCATTATGACAGCCTGAATCGATGGTGCCTCCATAAACAAGAATAGAAGGGCGGTTCAAACGGATCATCGCCATCAATGCCCCCGGCATATTCTTATCACATCCAACTACGGTTATAAGTCCGTCGTAACTCATGGCTTGTACCACGGTTTCCATCGAATCGGCAATGATATCACGAGAGGGAAGTGAATAACGCATTCCAGGAGTTCCCATGGAAATGCCATCGCTCACGCCAATGGTATTGAAAATCAATCCTACCACATCGGACGCTTTCGTACCCTCTTTGGCCAATTTGGCTAAGTCATTCAGGTGCATATTACAAGGATTCCCTTCGTATCCTGTACTGGCAATCCCCACAAAAGGTTTATAAAAATCTTCCCTCGTTAGCCCAATCGCATGCAGCATGGCTTGGGCCGCTGGTTGCGTCGGATCTTGGGTTACTGTTTTACTGTATTTATTTAATTCCTTCATCTATTTAATAAATCCCCATTTTATTGGTGTTTCGAAAGTATTATAATCGCTCTGCAATGATTTCCCGATTCCTACACTTCGCACAAACCCAATTACCTATTTTAACTATTAATTATTTGTTTTTCAGTATTTTATATTAAATATTTTACGATATTCATTCTTTTGGAAATAGGCAATAAAAAAAGCCTTCCGTGTAAGGGAAGGCTTTCAGTTATCGTTTAAATTAACAGAATACCATCCCATTTCGTCAGGTAATGACGATAATGGTGCTAATGGTATTGATACTCTGGTTTCGCATCTTGAGTGACAAATTTTTGAAAAATAAATTTACAATTCCAACTGTAGGTTGACATTTATTTTATTGGGACTTAGGAATTGAATAAAATGGCCTAACTTATAACAAAATACTATGGGCTTTATGGTACTAACAATCCTTCGAAACGGAATCTATGTGCTGACATTTTTATGCGCTTTCCTACTTTCAGCACAAAGTAAGAGTGAACTTTCTTTTCCGAAAGATTACTTTGGCAATTACAAAGGGCTTTTAGAAATAGATACCCCTGTGGGAATTCGGGAAATTCCAATGGAACTTTGGTTACAACCCACAGATACGGTTGGTAAATATCGCTATGTGATTGTTTACGGAGAGGGAGAAAAACGCCAAGAGCGAAAGTATCATTTGGTAGTTAAAAATGAAAATCTTGGGGACTATGTTATCGATGAAAATAACGGTATTTTATTAGAGGCCAAGGTCTTTGAAAATCGCTTATACAGTCTATTTGAGGTTTCAGGAAATTTATTGACGACCTTTATCACTTTTGATAAGGACCAGCTACTTTTTGAAATAACCGTGGCGAGCCGGGAGAAGGCATTGGAAACCAAAGAAAATGAAGAAGGGACTGAAGTGGTCTCCTACCCAGTAGTGACGAGGCAAAGAGCTCTGTTACATAAATACTAAAACCTTTTTTTAAATGTTACGGAAATCGTACATTTGCCTTCATATTATTGGAGGAAAGATTTGACTGATTGCAACCTCAGAAAAAAATGCTAAAGGCAGTGTGTACTTCCTTCCTAGCTTCAGCCCAAATCCTTCCCTAAAAGATACATTTCTATGGCTTATTTATTTACTTCTGAAAGCGTTTCGGAAGGACACCCAGACAAAGTTGCGGATCAGATCAGTGATGCACTTATCGATTATTTTTTAGCATACGACCCCAATTCCAAGGTAGCTTGTGAGACCCTGGTTACCACTGGGCAGGTGATTTTGGCAGGAGAAGTAAAATCCAATATCTATTTGGATGTTCAAAAGATTACCCGTGAGGTGATTCGAAATATCGGATACACTAAGGGCGAGTATCAATTCGATGGGGATTCTTGTGGAATACTCTCTGCCATTCATGAACAGAGTGAGGATATCAATCGTGGTGTTGACCGAGGCAGCAAGGAAGAACAAGGAGCCGGGGACCAAGGAATGATGTTTGGATATGCCACTAAAGAGACAGAAAACTATATGCCCTTGGCATTGGATCTTTCTCATAGAATCTTGAGAGAATTGGCGGCACTTCGCCGAGAAGGTGATACCATGCCCTATCTACGTCCCGATTCCAAAGCACAGGTGACTATTGAATACGATGACAATAACCAGCCTTCCCGAATCGATGCCATTGTAGTCTCCACCCAACATGACGATTTCGACGCAGATGAAAAACGCATGTTGGAGAAAATTCAAGACGATATCAAAAACATTTTGATTCCAAGGGTAAAGGCCCAACTTAAGCCTGAAATCCAAAAGCTGTTCAGCGACAACATAAAATACCATATCAACCCCACCGGAAAGTTTGTGATTGGTGGACCCCACGGAGATACCGGTCTCACGGGAAGAAAAATCATCGTTGACACCTATGGTGGAAAAGGAGCCCATGGTGGGGGTGCATTCAGCGGAAAGGATCCAAGTAAGGTAGACCGTTCAGCGGCCTATGCTACCCGGCATATCGCAAAAAATTTAGTTGCAGCCGGTGTATGTGATGAAGTACTGGTTCAGGTGAGCTATGCTATTGGTGTGGTGGAACCCATGGGAATCTATGTAAACACCTATGGCACCTCTAAAGTGGGACTTTCCGATGGAGCGATTGCTGAAAAAGTGGAAACCCTTTTCGATATGCGACCCGCCATTATCGAGGAGCGTTTAAAGCTTCGTCAACCCATCTATTCTGAAACCGCTGCCTATGGTCATATGGGTAGGGAAAATAAAGTCGTTACAAAAACCTTCCGATCCCCAGGATTAGAACCCGTCACTCTGGAGGTAGAGCTCTTTACTTGGGAAAAATTGGATTACGTGGACAAGGTAAAAGCAGCGTTTGG
>CAZOSF010000005.1:2306-17131 GCA_964582415.1 uncultured Alteromonas sp. | reverse complement strand
ACAAGCTCGACACAGGCTCCGTTGAGGGACTCGACCCGACAATAATCTCACGGTTCACTTAAATTATATTGTGTCGTTTGGCCTTTTGGACGGCTTCGATCTTGCTGTGAACCTGTAGCTTTTTGTAGATATTCTCGATATGTTTCCGAATGGTACTAGGTGATAAGAATAGATTATTGGCAATTTGGGTATAACTCAATCCGGAACTCAGCTGTTCTAAAACTTCCACCTCCCGTTTACTTAAGGAAATATCCTCCTTATCTTTTTCATTTTCAATTGAAAGTGGATTTCTAAGAAGTTTGAGGGTTTTCATCGCTATAGAAGGATTCATCGCGGCACCTCCATCCATAGTTTCTTTGATGCCATTATATAATTCCTTTGGGTGGATTTCCTTTAACAGATATCCATCGGCACCCGCTTTAATTGCGTTGAATATATTCTCATCGTTATCGAATGCCGTGAGCATGATAATCTTAATGTGAGGATATTTTTGTTTGACAATTTGCGTGGTTTCTATGCCATCCAAAACCGGCATCTCAATATCCATCAGAATAATGTCAATGCCATGACTCTCCTCCAATTTGGTCAATAGTTCACTCCCATTCAGGGCAGTGTGTCGGATGGTGATATCTTCAAAGAATGAAAGCTTTTCCTTGATGGCGTGGATCAAGAACGTATTATCATCAACGATGGCCAATTTCAAATTCATCTCCATAAAGGTAACCTATTTTTCTAAGGAAGAACGATTTGTGGCTGAATGACCAAAACCTCAGAGAGGTTGTAATCCATGAAGCGGTATTTTTCCAAATACATTTGACGAAGTTTGATTTCGGCTTGCTGTTGTGCCATCCGATTTAGATAGTCCCGATGCACCTCGGAAAACCGTTTTTTTTGATGGAAAAGCACAACAAAGTGAAAAACCAAAACCCCCAAAGCCAAACCCACAAAAAGCCCCGCAAATAAGCCCATAATTTGTCTTCTGAATTTCCTTTAAATTTAGAGAAGATGGACATTTTGTTAAATAGGGCATTTGCCCTATTATGCCCGAGGAAAGGTCACATTAACGGTCGTTCCTTGCCCTAGACGAGAGGTGATTTCAGCCTTTCCATTTAAGTCCCGAGCTCTTTTTCGAATATTATTCAAACCATTTCCTGGCTCAATTTTCTGTTCATCAAAGCCTTGCCCATTGTCCTTAATATCCAGTCGATATAGGGATCCTTCCAGAGCTAAGTATACCTTTATGGAAGTTGGTTTGGCATATTTAAGGGCATTGTTCACTGCTTCCTGAATGATTCGGTACACATTCATACCATAAACGGAAGGTAGCGTGTGTTCGTCTGTCAATGATTCTGAATGTTCAAAGGTGAACTCGATCCCTTGTTTGGCTTCACCCGCCTTGTCTAAGAAATTCAAGATTCGTCCCTTTAAGTCATCGATACTGATACTTTCTTTGTTCATGGCCCAAATAGTATCCCGAAGTTCATAAATAGTCTGGGTAGTGAAAGCGCTTATGTCTTCCAATTTATTGGCCACTGGAGTATCGATACCTTCCAATCGAAATTTTAAATTATCGAGTGAGGAGGTAATAAACGTAAGCTGGGAGCCAATATTATCGTGCAAATCCCGGGAAATACGCAATCGTTGTTCCTGCAGTTTGTTCTGGGTTTCGATTCTGGCAAGGGCTTCTTTCAATTCTGCCTCCTTTCTTAGCTGTCGGTTTTTTAATCGTTGTTGATTATAGAACAAATAGGCAATTAATGCCAAAAGCAAAGCCATCCCCAAACCCCCGTACAAGCGAAGGGTTCTTCTTTCAGACTCTGCCAATGAAGCTTGGGTTTCCAGCAATTCTTTTTCCTTTTCTAAGGTGCTATAACGAACAATAGCGTCTTTGATAATTTGTTGCTTTTCTATGCCTAAGATACTATCCTTCAATTCCAAATAGTGTTTCAGGGAGGTATAGGCCTTATCCGATTTCCCAAGCTCCCGCTGCACTTCCGACAAAAGCTGATATACCTCCATTTGGTGATCGGTTCTTTTGTCTTTCTCTGCTGTTGCCAACATATCGGCAAGCAGGGATTCCGACTCGTCTAAACGCCGTAACCCGCGATAGGTCTCTGCAAGATTCTTTCGTAAAGAATAGAGCTCGAAATTGCTTAGATAATTCTGTTCCCCCTGGGTGATGGCCTCCTGAAGAAAAGGCAAGGCTTGTTGATAATTCCCTAGGGCCAGGAGCAAATTCCCCTTAACTTGCGACACCTTATAGTCGACACTTTGCAGGTTCTTTTCGGCAATCCATTCCTCTGCTTTTTCAATATCATTTGTGGCTGCTTCAAAATTCCTTTTATCGATATAAAGCTGGGCCCTAATGCAATGGGCAGAAACCAAATCTTGAGGAAACTTATTTGCATTCTTCAATGCCAAGGTTAGGGACCTTTCCGCAAAAGACGTAGCGGATTCTTCTTCGTCCAGCAATCGGTATAGCTGAGAGATGTTTTGGTACAACTCTACTTTGATATATAAAAACTGGGTGGTATCTACATTTTTTGCAGCCTCTAGCAAGTTTACAATAGCATCCTTATAATTCCCTTGCATTTGATAGACATTGGCGATATTATTCTTGGAAATCAGAACACCAATACTGTCTTGAATACTCGCATACAAACTGTCGGCCCTACCAAAATGGTAGCGGGCCGAATCCAATTTATCCATGTAGAAATAACTCTCGGCAATTTCACTGTGCACGTCCGGAATCAATGTAGTGAGATTGTTTTTCTCGAGGTAGGCTTTGGAGAAACGATAATAGTATCGGGCACTGTCCCAATCTTTTATCCGTGTTTTTTGGGTAATCAATTTATTTAGAAAAATCCCCTTCTTATAACTGTTGTCTGCCGCTTCCGCCAAGCGAATGCCTTTATGAAGATAGTATTGGGCACTATCGGGGTTTGTATAGTAGTGTCGTGCGGCACGATTGATCACACTGTCTAAATGCAGTGTCTGCTGCCCCCAAGAGGTTATCGAAACTAATAGGGCTAGCAAAAACATTTTTTTTGTCAGGAGTTTTTCCATTCCGTCTAAATTAAAAAAACACGGCATATAACCGTGTCTTTTTATGGATATCTACTTCTTATTCATAGGATTTCACCAACGAGCCCTGGCTCCATTCGCCTATTTGCTTCTTATAGTTGCTATCATGATAGTAGCCACGGCCTTGCTGTTGACCGTTCACCCATTCCCCTCCATAATAGGAATTGTCGGTATAAAAATACCTTCCCTGTCCATGGAATTGATTGCTACCATTGAAAAAGCCTTCGTATTTATCGCCCGAGGCAAAAGAATAAACTCCCATATACATATTCCCATTTCTGAAAAATCCTGTATAGGTGTCTCCATTCGACCATTTGTAGCGACCATATTTGTTTTGGCAATCACCAGCAATGCAGCCTTCTACAATTTTATTATCGTAAAAGGTATACTCCTCTTGAACGATGTATTTGTCATATCGGGCATAGGTCCATTTGTTTGCGGCAATATCCCTTGAGTATCCCAAACCACTCATTGAACCCTCTTTATATTCACCGATAAAATCTTTGGTGGTTCCTAAGTAGCAACCATAACCATCATACTTATCATTTCTCCAAAAGCCGATATATTTTCCACCTTCATCCCATACGTACATACCATAGCCTTCCCGAAAACCATTTTTCCAAAAGCCCAAATAATAACCATTGTTGTAATCGCGTCGTCCCCATCCGTTGTTACAATCACCGCTTACACATCCTGTCGCCTTCGACGGAGTAGATGGGTTGGATGGATTGGATGGAGTACTGGGTTTCGTGTCACTGGTAACAACTCCGGAAGTCTTTCCGCTGTGGTAGGTAAGCACCCGCTGAAGTATTGTTTTTCCTGTGGTGGCGTTGACCTTTTGATACCAGTTCCCTTGTTCGTCGAAAACCAACTTTGCATCACTGCTGCTGTATAGATTGACTCCATTTAGATAATAATCAGTTAGGGTGGTTTCCTTTCCTGTTTCCTTGTTTGTGGAAATCTTATCTACCTTTAACTTATCACCTACCTTGGAATATTTGTAATCGGACGAATAAGACACCACCCCATTCTTATAGGTTTCTTCCTTGATGATTCTATTTTGTGAATCATAGTATTTTTTGTTCAACAGTTCCCCCGTTTGAATCGCGGTACTTGCCACCCACAGACCTTTTTCATTATAGCTATATCGTGATCCTCCACTCCCGTCGGAATAGCTCCATTGTAATACACGCCCCACATTATCAACGGTATACAATTCGGTAACGTCACCATAGTCTGTCTTGGAAACCGACTTCAATAAATTCCCCATGGCATCGTAGAAATAATCGATATCTCCCAGAAGATCACTTTTGGTTTTGGTGACTCTTCCCTCCTTATCAAATATATATTCGTACCCGAAGGTACCTTCTAATTTTTCACTCTTGATGTCCCCTTTCAAGCCGAAGTGGGCTGCTTTGTAAGAAAAAGGAATAGGGTTGGCAGGAGCATTGATTCGATCGATTACGTACTGCGCATGTATAGACAATACACTGAATACCAATGCAAAAACGGAAATGAGGAGTCTGGATTTCATGGTTATCTTTTTAAAGTATCCTCAAAATTGCCTAAAAGTCAGTACATTTCATATAGGGCAGTTGCCTTATTATGCCAAAAAAGCAAACCCCATCTTTTCTGGATGGGGTCACTTTCAGTCTGCACTACTCCTCAAACCGCGCAAACCTATTAACTTGGCTAGTTAAATTATTGTTTCAGATCGTAGGCATAGATTACGTCGTCTTTTGCTTTGTAGTACAAAACGCCTCCGTATTCGTCCACCTCGTATTCTGGTTTTTTATCTTTAAGAAGGATTTCTTTATCCACTTTACCAGAATCTTTGTTCACACGAACAAGACCTACCCCGTCCTCCAATTTTGTGAGGATAAAGCGTTCATTCTCTGTAGCTGCTGATGCTTTGAATCGTTCCGACATGAATGCAAATGATGCCGTTCCTATCGCTGCAAACATTTTGGAAGCACGATCGTGTTCTTCTCCAATTCGGTTGTAGTCTCCCAGACTATTCCTATTGGCTCCTGCTACATAGGCATGGGATGCCGACATTGCGGTGGAAGCCACAGCCACGATTCCACCAGCAATAATTGCCAATGCACTTTTTCCTGGAGATCGGTAATATTCATGATAAATCTCTTTTCCATCGAAACCTACCAGCGTCATGTTTTGGGAAGAAGCAAGGAAGATTCCTGAGTCTCTTACTTCAATCATACTGGGAACTTCCTTCTCATCAAAATCGGTAGCTGCGAAATCGGTCACCGCTCCGCTAGTAGCATCAACCGCCCAAATCTGGTCATCCGCTGTTATGAGATACCTATTATTTTTAGCATCGAAAGTGGAAGCAACAGCATCTGCTCTTTTATATTTTAGCGGTTTATCCCAAACAGCATCCCCCGTTTCAAGATTCACAATATTGGTGTCTTCCGAAGTGATATAAATCAATCCCTGAGGCGTATGTGCCATCGTCATGATATTCTCTCCCGTTTTCAATGGCTTTTTAAACAATGTCTTTCCATCGAAAGATATTTTGTTGATTCCTCCCTGATAAATACCGAAAAGGATACCATCGTCCATGATGTAGAAATGCTGCACATACCCTTTGGTTTTGGGAGCCTTTTCCCATAAATCTTCTCCAGTAGCAGCACTTAGAAAGCCAATTTCGGATTCATCCTTTGCGGCAAAAATACTCTTGCTGCCCCCGCTGCTTTTATTACTAACGACGGCCAGTCCCTGTGGTAAGATTTCAAAATTGGCCACTACCCCCTTTACCTTGGCAGCATCTGCCCAAATTTCAGTTCCATTGGGAGCCATCTTATAGATTTCAGTATTGGTTTTGGCTTGGTTGGTTTCGAAGGCATAAATTTCTTTTTCGTCGCCATCAGCTACCATCCAGTTCACATTTTTGATTTTGTTTTCCCAAAGGGTCTCGCCTGTGAAGGATTTAGCGATGATTCCCTGACTTGTTGGAATCAGCATTTTATCTTTCATCATCAGAGGAGTACCGGTTACTATGTAGTTTTTCATGGTTACTTTCCCTGGTTCGACCAAGAAAAAGGAAAAGTCCAGTTTACCCGTGCCTAGATCGTAGACCGCCACTTTTGGGGTACTTCTTTCCGCTAATTCATTTCCTTTTTGAAAGCCACTAATGATAAGTTTGTTTTGGGGCATGGCCACATTGGAAGTTAAAACCTGTTTCCACTGGTCCTTTTCGGTGGAGAAAAGGGTTTGTCCGGAAACAAAGTCGATGACGGCCTTTTTAGTGGTCAATCCTCCAAACCCTCCTTGAGCAACCATTACATAAGGAGATTGTGGTATGAATTCGATCTCTTCCGGTTTTACCCGTCCGTAATCGGTAAATTTGAATAATAGTTGATTACTGCCTGGTTTGATCCCCACCAAACCATCATTACTTGTTACCACCAAGGTACCCGCCTCGGTGAGAAACATTTCATGAATCTTTCCGCCTATTTCGTAAACCCAATTGGGTGTTTCTGCTTTTTGACCGAATGCTGACATTGCTGCAAGGAGCATTGTCATAAAGATAAACTTGTTGAATTTCATAACATACATTTGATTAGTTCCTCAAAATTGGGAAAGATGCCGTAGGCATTCAATACGTCAATTGACGTATTTGCACAAAAAAACCGGAAGGATTTCCCCAGGCATCCTTCCGGTTTAGAAACCTCAGCACCCTTAGGTGCCAAGAAATCGATACTAGTCGAAGGTGATTTTGAATTGTCCTTCAGTAATGGTTTTCACGGTTTGATTGTTACCATTATATCCTTGGAAAGAAAAGGTTCCTTCAGCTCCGTTGGCATCTTGGGAGGTAACATTAATAGTTCCTGCCGAGATGGCCCCACCGGCGGCTGCAATACCATTCGACAACCAAGCTTGTGCATTCCCTCCATTCAATTCGCCATATTGAATCAAATTCGGGTTCGTAAGGTTGTCTGCTGTTGTATACGTACCTGTACCATTGTATCCCACAATTGAGAAGTTGATATACTTTCCGTCATTGGTACTTCCCTGAGCTCCCAATACGGTGATACCACCACTCGTACTTAAAGTTCCTCCAATAAGGGTTGCGGGATCGGTGCTCGCGGAAAAGTTAACTCCGTCTACTTTAGCGGTGAATAATTCCCCACCGCCATTGTTATTGTTGTCACCACTTCCGTCGTCTCCATTGTCATCGTCCCCACTACAGGCCACAATGGCTAGGGACATAAAAAAGAAAAGCGCTAATTTTTTTAAAGAATCCATAATTGTTGGTTTTAAATTCGATTATGAGTCAAAAGTCCAACAATTAATTTCCGCCTTCAATAGGGCATTTGCCTTATTATCAAAAATAAAAAAAGTGCCTCTCGGCACTTTCGACTATTTTTTCTTGTTGGTGTTTATGCCCAACGGACTGTAAAGCGGGCAGAAACTCACCAGGCTGGTTAGCACAAAAACAGCGGCAAGGATCAATAGTACCAAGCCAAGTGTTCCAGAAATGGTCCCTGTGAAATAGAGGATCGCGATTACAATAGCAATTAAAACACGTACAGTTCTATCTGCCATTCCCATGTTTTTTTTCATAACGAGGAAGTTTTGGTTTTCCTAAAGATAGACAAAAATCCAGATGGGCAGTTAATTAGAACTGAATATTGGGAATCTCTTTGCTTAGTTCCGCCATCTTTTGAGCGAGCTTCTCATTGAATTCTACAGTATTCTTACTGTCTGGATTAAAAGACCTGTGCGCTAAACTTTTTTGAATATTGGAAACCTTAGCCATTAGGGGTATTACCTCCCGATCAATCCAGGTCTCCTGGAATCGTTCCCAGATATAATCGATACCCAAGCTGTTGGGATGCAATAAATCGTCGGCATAAAATCTATAGTCCCGAAGTTCATCCATCATGATTTCATAGGAAGGGAAATAAACCGCCGTGGTAGCATCCACCGTTGCCTGGATCGCATCCAATAATCGACCCTTGCTTCGATGGTTTTCCATATATCCATCTTTAATATGTCGCACTGGGGAGACGGTAAAAATCACCCGCATTTCAGGACGAAAATTTTTCAATAATTCCACCATGTTTTGCAAACATTTCGCGATCACTTCGGTATCCATCAATTCCTTCTGAAATTCATAAGATGGCACCTTCTGGCAATTGGCTACCCAAGTGTCTGTTTTCTTGTAGCGATACACCCAGGCAGTTCCAAGCGTGATTATGCAGTGGGTGGTTGTCTCGAGATATTTCCTCAACTTTAGTCGTTGCGCATTGAGTTGGTCAATCAGTTCCTCTCGAGTACTAGCCGACCATTGAGAATGTACTTCAAAGGAACACCATACCCCATCTTTTTCCAGAGTATTCGACCTGTCGAATGGTAGATTGCTAACCGCTTTAATCAGAAGTTGTTCAAGGGAATACGGATTGAAGATGACCCCAAATGGATTGCTCCAGGAAGCAAACTTGAAATAGTCTAACTTGTCCCCGATGTTTTCACTAAAACAGGAACCCAGTAATAGTATGTTGGAATGATAATCAATCTTAGGCTCCCCTTCCGCAATAGGTACTATGGTCTGGAGCTTGATTCCCATCTTAGGAAATATATTGAACGATTTCCCTAAGAACCACGGGGATTCCCTCTGGATTTTTACCTCCAGCAGTAGCGAAGAACGGTTGACCACCACCACCTCCTTGGATGTGTTTTCCCATCTCACGAACGATTTGTCCTGCATTTAAGCCTCGACTCGCCGCCAAATCTTTATCGATATAACAGGCCAATAGGGCCTTTCCATCCACTTCATTGGCTAACATAAGAAATAGGTTGTCTACCTCACCTCCTAATTCGAAAGCTAAATCCTTCATACCGCCAGCATCTAAATCTACTTGCTTGGCCAAGAAATGAACGCCATCTATTTCCTGTAATTCTCCCTTCAGTTCCCCTTTCAAGTTTTTGGCCTTATCTTTCAAAAGCAGTAGCAATTGTTTCTGCAATTCGCTGTGTTCTTCCTGAAGTTTTTCAATGGCCAAAATAGGATCTTGTGCATTGTTCAATGCCCTTTGTACTTTTTTGAAGGACTCGGATCGCTCCATAAAATAGTCCTTGGCCGCCTCACCCGTTATGGCTTCAATCCTTCTGATTCCAGCTGCCACGGCACTTTCGGAGGTGATGATAAAATGCCATACCTCTTGGGTGTTCTTCACATGGGTTCCTCCACAAAGTTCCATGGACGCCCCAAATCGAATGGTTCGAACGGTATCACCATATTTTTCACCGAACAAAGCCATAGCGCCTTCTTCTACTGCTTGTTGAAAGGGCACGGTTCTATGTTCTTCCAAAGCAATCCCATCGCGAATACGAGAATTCACAAATTCTTCGATTTCCTGAAGCTCTTCATCGGTTACCTTGGCGAAATGCGAAAAGTCGAATCGCAAATAATTGTTATGCACCAAGGATCCCTTTTGGGACACATGTTCGCCCAATATATTTCGTAATGCCTGATGCAAAAGATGTGTTGCGGTATGGTTGGCAGCCGTTCTCGATCGCTGGGTTCCATCTACCACTGCTTTAAAAGTATTTTTAGGATTTTTAGGTAAGGTCTTGGTGAAATGTACAATCAGGCTATTCTCCTTTTTGGTATCCACAATATAGGTAACCTCTCCATTGGGCGCTTCCAAATATCCTTTGTCTCCAATCTGCCCCCCACCCTCTGGATAGAAAGGCGTAAGGTTAAATACCAATTGGAACATCTCCCCTTCTTTTTTGCTTTCCACTCTGCGATAGCGGGTAATAGCAATCTGAGCAGCTAGTGTATCATAGCCTACGAATTCCTCTTCGGCATCTTCTTGAAGTACCACCCAATCACCTGTCTCCACTTTAGTGGCCTGACGGGAACGCTCCTTTTGTTTTTGCAATTCTACCTCAAAGCCGGCCTCATCCAACTCATAGCCACGTTCGCGTAAAATCAATGCCGTAAGGTCTATGGGGAAACCATAGGTATCGTATAATTCGAAGGCTTTCGCCCCTTCAATTTTCTTTTCTTTGGCACTGTTGATAATGCTCTCCAACAACACAAGACCTTGATCGAGTGTTCGCAAAAACGATTGCTCCTCCTCTCGGATAACATTTGCGATCAACGTCTTTTCTTTGGTAAGTTCTGGAAAGGCTTGCCCCATCATTTTCGACAGGGTTGCTGCCAATTTATAGATAAAAGGTTCTTTGATGTCCAAAAAGGTGAATCCGTATCGGATTGCCCTTCTCAAAATTCTACGAATCACATAGCCTGCGCCCGTATTGCTGGGTAATTGCCCATCGGCAATAGAAAAAGCAACGGCACGCACGTGATCGGCAATCACACGGATGGCGATATCCGTTTTTTCATTCTTGCCGTAGTTGCTGTTCGTGATAGTTTCGATTTCTCGAATCAGGGGTGTAAAAACATCGGTATCGTAGTTGCTTTGTTTTCCCTGCAACACCATGCACAAACGTTCGAAGCCCATTCCGGTATCTACATGCTGCGCTGGCAGTTTCTCTAAACTACCATCTGCCAAACGGTTGAACTGCATGAATACCAAGTTCCAAATTTCCACTACCTGTGGATGGTCCTGGTTGACCAATTCGGCTCCTGGAATTTTGGCTTTCTCTTCTTCAGAGCGAAGGTCCACATGGATTTCGCTACAAGGACCGCATGGACCCTGATCGCCCATCTCCCAGAAATTGTCTTTTTTGTTTCCGTTCAGAATGCGGGCTTCTGGCACGTATTGTCTCCAGAAATCAAACGCTTCCGAATCCCGTTCCAACCCCTCTGCTTCGTCGCCTTCAAAGATGGTAACGTAGAGTATCTCTTTATTGATTCCGTAGACCTTGGTCAACAATTCCCAGGCCCATTCAATCGCTTCTTTTTTGAAGTAATCGCCAAAGCTCCAGTTTCCCAACATTTCGAACATGGTGTGGTGGTAGGTATCCATTCCTACTTCCTCCAAGTCGTTGTGTTTTCCACTTACACGCAAACATTTTTGCGTATCGGCAACGCGAACATCTTTTGCTTTTTTATTGCCCAAGAAGAATTCCTTGAACTGGTTCATTCCCGCATTGGTAAACATCAAGGTGGGATCCCCTTTGATTACCATTGGGGCAGAAGGGACAATAGCGTGTCCTTTCGATTTAAAAAAGTCTAAAAACTGCTGGCGAATTTCTACAGAAGTCATAAAATATTATTAATTGTAATAGGCCTTAAATTGGGGATTTCGTACAATTTCTATCTTTGTACTGCGTTTGACTATGGATTTTCCCGTTAATCATCGCAAAAATAGGACTTTTTAATATATGTCGAAGGTAAAATATTACTACGATAGCGAGACGCTCTCCTACCGAAAAATCGAACCCAAAAAAGGAAGGAAATGGGGTATCTTTTTCTTATCCCTATTAGGGTCATTGTTGAGCGGTTTTCTTTTGTTGTTGATCTACCTGAACCTTCCCAATATAGAAACGCCAAAGGAGCGTGAATTAAAGAGAGAATTGGCGCAGATGCAGTTGCAATTCGACCTATTGAATCGAAAAATGGAGGAAGCCGAAGGTGTTTTGGAACAGCTGGCCGATCGTGACAATAACCTCTACCGAGCCTATTTCGAAGCAGATCCTATTCCAGAAGAACAGCGCCGAGCTGGGTTTGGTGGGGTCAACCGTTATCGCGACCTGGAAGGTTTCGATAATTCAAAATTGATTATTAACACCAACAAACGTTTGGATATACTTACCAAGCAGATTGTCATCCAATCGAAATCATTGGATGAAATCGCTACCCTGGCTGCGGATAAAGAAAAATTATTGCAGGCCATCCCTGCCATCCAGCCTGTTCGAAATAAAGACCTTACCCGCATGGCTTCCGGTTATGGCTATCGAAGAGATCCGTTTACCAAAGCGAGAAAGTTTCACTGGGGAATGGATTTTACGGCCCCTCGGGGGACCCCCGTATTCGCTTCTGGAGATGGCGTGGTTAGCCGAGCCGATAATGGAGCTGCAGGATATGGAAGGCACATCCGAATTGACCATGGCTATGGGTATGAAAGTCTTTATGCCCACTTGTACAAATACAACGTGCGTGTTGGTCAAAAAGTGAAGCGTGGTGACCTTATCGGATTTGTAGGTAGTTCTGGGCGAAGTGAGGCCCCGCATTTGCATTACGAAATTTTTAAGGACGGGCAGCGTATCAATCCGATCAACTTCTACTACGGTAATTTGTCCCCAGAGGAATTTGCCGAAATGCTGGAGCAGTCACAACAAGAAAACCAATCCTTGGATTAATGCATATCGATCTTCCAGAAAAACGGTATTATGGTATTGGCGAAGTGGCCAAAGCCTTTAATGTGAATGCCTCACTGATCCGTTTTTGGGAAAAAGAATTCGATGTACTTCAGCCAAAGAAAAATGCCAAAGGAAACAGGAAATTCACTCCCGAAGACATCAAAAACCTTGAACTTATTTACCATTTGGTAAAAGAACGGGGATTTACTTTAGATGGGGCTAAAGTCCACCTCAAGGAAAACCGCCACAAGACCCTTAACAAATTTGAGATTATTCGTAAATTAGAGACGGTAAAAGCCGAACTTTTGAAAATTAAGGATAATCTCTAACAACCCTTTTCCATGAAAAAAAGCACGCTCGTCATCATAGGCATTTTGGCCTTCTTGGTGGTACTAGGAATTTATACAGGTAAAAGTTTTTACAACAACGCCATCGTTCTAAAAGAGGCTTCCACGGCCCAATGGGGAAATGTGGAAAGTGCCTATCAACGCAGGGCAGACCTTATTCCAAACATTGTGAATACGGCCAAAGGCTATGCCGAATTTGAACAGGAAACCTTAACCAAGGTCATCGAAGCAAGAAGCAAAGCCACAGCTGTGACCATTGACCCAACAAATATCACGCCCCAACAACTGGAACAATTTCAAGAAGTGCAAGGCGGATTAACCTCTGCTTTGGCGCGTCTTTTGGCGGTTTTTGAACGCTACCCCGATTTAAAGGCCAATGAGAATTTCAAGGAATTGATCAACGAATTGGAACGCACTGAAAATCGAATCAATGTGGAGCGTAACCGTTTTAACGAATCGGTACAACCTTTCAACCAGCATATCAAGACCTTCCCAAATAATATTCTCAACATGTTTATTGGGAACTTTGAAGAAATTGAGTATTTCAAAGCAAGGGAAGGATCCGATGTGGCCCCCGAAGTAAACTTTGATTTCGGAAATTAAGATGAAACCATCCAAGGTAGAAGAATTTTTAACGGCTCAAGAAGAGGCTGAAATTATTGAGGCCATCATAGAAGCCGAAAAGAATACCAGTGGAGAAATCCGGGTGCATTTGGAACCGCATGCCAAGAAAGATCCCTTGGAAAGAGCGGCCGAAGTATTCGACCATCTTGAAATGCATAAAACCGAAAAACGGAATGGGGTACTGCTCTATGTGGCAGTAGAAGATAGAACCTTTGTTATTCTCGGGGATAAGGGAATTAACGAAGTTGTGCCTAATGATTTTTGGGAAACCACGAAAGATGTGATTATTTCCGAATTCAAGGAAGGAAAAATGAAACAAGGCTTGGTCGATGGCATCTTGATGGCTGGAGAGCAATTGAAAGCCCACTTCCCTTATTCCAAGGGAGATATCAACGAATTACCGAACGAAATTAGTACCCACTAATCCATGCGCTCACTCCTATCGAGCATCTTATTTCCCTTGTGTTTCCTCTTATTTTGGACAGGAAGCCTACAGGCGCAATTCAATATTCCGCCCAAACCGTCGGTGTCCAATCAAAAGGCAGTGTATGATTATGCCGATCTGTTATCAAAATCACAATCGGAAGCCTTAAACCGAAAGTTGGTTGGGTATGCAGATTCCACTTCTACCCAAATGGTGGTGGCTATCATTAACACCACCGAAGGGGAGGACATTTCTTTTTTAGGGGCCAAATGGGGGCAAGCTTGGGGGATTGGTCAAGCCGATACCGACAACGGTATTTTAATATTATTGGCCAAAGACGATCGAAAGATCGATATCAATACGGGCTATGGCATCGAGACGATTGTTACCGATCGAATGGCCGAACAAATCATCAACCGAATCATGATTCCCGAATTTAAAAATGGGGATTATTATTCGGGCCTTGACAAAGGCTCGGATGCCTTGATCGCAGCATTATCTGGTGAGTACGATGAAACCAGAGATTTTCGCAAGAAAGATTCCTTCCCTATCGGATTTATCATTTTCTTCATAATCGTCGTTTTGATGATCGTTCTTCGCAGCCGAAACAACGACGGCAATAATGGTCGTAATGGCGGCGGCGGTAGTCTTCTCGATGTGATCATCTTGAGTCATATGGGCCGAAGCAGTGGTTGGGGCAGCGGTAGCAGCAGCGGCGGTGGCTGGAGCGGTGGCGGCGGCAGTTTCGGTGGTGGCTTTGGCGGTGGTGGCTTCGGAGGCGGCGGTGCCTCTGGGGGATGGTAAGACGGTTGTCGGTTGTCTGTTCTCGGTTCTCGGTTCTCGGTTCTCAGTTGTCGGTTCTCGATTGTTATTCTTGAAACAAGAGACAAGACTCAAGAATCAAGACGACGCTGCCGCGCGATTCCATCGCGTGGTTGTCTGAAAACAAATCGCACTTTAAAAATCTTCAATCAGCAATCAAAAATTAGCAATCACTGACGGGCGATTGCATCGTATGGGAACAAGAGAAGATCCTGAATCAA
>CAZOSF010000005.1:0-2206 GCA_964582415.1 uncultured Alteromonas sp. | reverse complement strand
AAATTACTTCTTTCGTATGTACACCTTAATCGGCACACCCGTGAAGTTAAAGTGATGGCGGAGTTTGTTTTCCAAGAATCGTTTGTAGGGATCTTTTACGTATTGCGGTAAGTTGGCAAAAAAGGCAAAGCTCGGGTAGGGTGTTGGCAGCTGGGTACAGAACTTAATCTTTACATACTTCCCTTTCATGGCCGGAGGAGGTGTTGCCTGAATGATGGGCAGCATGATTTCATTCAATTCGCTAGTTTTTACTTTGCGGGTGCGGTTTTCGTATACTTCAACCGCTGTTTCTATGGCTTTGTAAATACGCTGCTTGGTCATTGCGCTTACAAAAACAATCGGAATGTCGACAAAAGGTTCACACTGCTTTCGAATGTAGGCTTCCATTTGTTTGGTGGTGGTATGATCCTTATCCACCAAATCCCATTTGTTGGCCAGAATCACAATCCCTTTATTGTTTCGCTGAGCAAGCCAAAAAATATTCTGCACCTGTCCGTCGAAACCACGAGTAGCATCAAACACCAAGATGGCTACATCGCAATATTCAATAGCGCGAACACTGCGCATCACACTGTAAAATTCTAGGTCTTCTTTAACCTTGCTCTTTTTCCGAATTCCGGCAGTATCCACCAATTTGAATTCAAAACCGAAGCGATTGTAGGTAGTATCGATACTATCACGGGTGGTTCCGGCGATATCGGTCACCACAAAGCGCTCCTCCCCAATCAAAGCATTGATGAAGGATGATTTCCCTGCATTCGGACGGCCCACCACAGCAAAGCGTGGCAAAGCATCTTCTTCCTCTTCAGGTTCTTCCGGCAAAATAGCCACCAAGTCATCCAACAACTCTCCAGTCCCACTTCCGTTAATACTGGAAATGGTATAGTATTTATCAACACCCAAAGCGTAGAATTCTACCGCATCCTGGGCTCTCATGGCATTGTCTACTTTGTTTACTGCCAAGAAAAACGGCTTTTTGCTTTTTCGAAGCAACTGTGCGACTTCTTCATCCATTCCTGTGATTCCCGCTTCCACATCTACCATAAAAATTATGGCATCTGCTTCGTCGATGGCAAGCTCAACCTGCTTATCGATTTCCGCTTCGAACACATCATCGCTTCCCACAACATAGCCCCCCGTATCGATAATGGAAAAGTTTTTTCCATTCCAGTCGGTCTTGCCATAATGACGGTCACGGGTCACCCCGCTTATAGCATCCACAATAGCCTCCCGGCGCTGGATCAAACGGTTAAAAAATGTCGATTTTCCTACGTTGGGCCTTCCAACAATCGCTACAATACTCATACTCTTCTAAATGGATTGCAAAGGTAGTGGATTAAATTGAAGAAAAAATGCTATTTTTCCCGATAACAATCTAACCCCCACATGGAACTAGGAGAAGAAATCGTTTTACGACCGCGGTTTACGATGGAATTCCAACACCCGATGGAATCCTTAATCGAGATCTTTCAGGCTTCCAAGAAAAATGAAGATGGCGTCGTTGTCACACAGGTAGAACACCATGTCTTTTTAAAAATCCCCAAGGACAAACAGCATTTCTGGTCCCCTCAATTAGACCTAGAATTTTCAAGTTTCGAAGATGGAAAAACTACCATGCGAGGGCTTTTTGGACCGAAACCTACCGTATGGACTATGTTCATGTTCTTCCATTTTGCGGTGGCCTCCCTATTCATTGGTTTTGGCATTTGGGCCTATACCAACTACACCTTGAAATCGGATTACCATTATCCCATTTCCCTCATGGGCTGCATGATCATGTTATGGTTTGTTCTTTATATACTGGGAAGGGCTGGAAAAAGTGCAGGCAAAGAAGAGATGTTACACCTCTACCGATTCATGCGAAAGACCCTGAAAGATCATTCCTTATAACCGAAGCGTCGCAGCTGTCGCGGATCGTTGCGCCAGTTTTTATTTACTTTGACAAAGAGTTCCAGATGGATTTGCTTCCCGAAGAACTTTTCCAAATCCTTACGGGCCTCAATACCCACCCACTTTAAGGCTTGCCCCTTATGGCCAATGATGATACCCTTTTGTGAATCCCGTTCCACCATCACCACAGCACGAATGCGAATGATTTTGTCATCCTCCAAAAACTCTTCGGTTTCTATTTCTACAGAATAAGGAATTTCTTTTTTGTATTGCAACAATATCTTTTCACGGATGGTTTCATTTACAAAAAATCGCT